>CAZDAF010000023.1:0-21246 GCA_964503115.1 uncultured bacterium | reverse complement strand
TGTCGCATTTAAGCACGTATCGAGTTTTACGCGCAAATAGCTGAAAACGATCGATTGCGCGATGTGTTCCTTTGCCCTTGCGGCATGCGTAGCTGTCATGGATAAAGGTCTTATCGAATATCGGCTCGATAATATTGCATAAAGCATGATGAACCACCCGGTCCCTATAAGGCGCGGCGCTTATCAATCTTAGTTTCGGTTCGCTTATATGGAATTCCTTATATGGGCCGGGCAAATAAGTTTTTTTGATAAGCTCATCCTGCAAACGAATCAGCTCTCCCTCAAGGTTGTAATTGAAACGGGAGACATTTTCCTGAAGCCGCTTGCCCTTTTGTGCTTTACGAGCGGCTTCGACAAGATTATCGAACGAAGTAATCTTTCCCCAAAGTTTGTTGAACTTTTTCATTCGGATAGGAAGTGGGTCGGATAGGAAGTGGGATGGCGAGGACGTTCGGGTATACCCTACCAGCCCCCGCCTTCACCGGGTTATATTCGCCCGCCGATTTGAAATCGACGGCCGGGACGGAACCTGTAGTTCTCAACGCGCGCGCCGACCCTCCGTAAAGAATCGACATTCCGGCGTCATATCTCAGAGAACTATTGCGCACAACGAAAACCGTTGTTGTTGTTCCGGTTCGTTGGATCGTTCCTGTTGCGATTGGATGTTCGTACGTTCCTCGGGTTGTTGTTCCAGCCCCCGCCGCGAACGACGCGATAGTTTGCCGGCTCCGCCCCACAGAAGACCTTAACGGTCAGTCCGCCTTTTTTTCCAACCTCCAATAAGTTTCCCAATTTCGACGAGGTTCTTGGTTGTAAATTCGTATTGTTTTCCGTTGATAAGTTTCAAATCCTTACACATCCTGAGATATAATCTCAAACGCTCAAGCTCATAATCCGCTTCTTCCAACATCTTTCTTTCTTCGCGCTTTATTTTTACAGCGCGTAACAAGCAATCATGAAAATTCAGGGCCGCTTCCTCTACTCGTTTCGCCATCACGAAACGTTGGGATTTCGGAAATTTCTCGGTTCTCTGAAGCAACCAAATCAGGAAATCATACGTTTTCGAGAATATGGGCGATTGTTTCATAATTTTTTTTCAAGCGCTCGCAAAAGCTCGCGCTTTCAGAATACAGTATTAAAGAAATCAGAAATTCAGAAACAAGAAAACTACCGCGCACAACGAAAACCGTAGTAGTCGATCCGGTTCGAGGGAGCGGACCAGAGGCGATCGGACGGTCGTACGACCCTCGGGTTGAGGATCCAGCCCCCGCCGCGAACGACGCGATAGGTGCCCGACGATGGGCCCTTCGGGTTCCTGTTCGGGCTGTTTCGATAGTATTTTTTGTCATACCAGTCAGCCGTCCATTCCCATACGTTCCCGGCCATGTCCATCGCGCCGTATGGGCTTGCTCCGGATGGATACGATCCCACCGGCTTGGTTTTCTTATGACCACATTTGTAGTAGTTGGCCTTCGTACAATCTATACCTTCTCCCCATGGATAAGTCCTCCCATCTTTGCCTCTTGCCGCTTTTTCCCATTCCGCTTCGGTGGGGAGGCGTTTGCCGGCCCATGAACAGTAAGTTGACGCTTGATTCCAATCTACACCCACCACCGGCTGCCTCGGATCGGTAAAACCGTTGTATTTTTTATTCGGGCTGCATGGCCCGGCGCTGATGCATTGATTGTACTGCTCGTTGGTGACTTCATACTTATCAATGTGAAATTCGTCCAAGTACACCCGATGAGCCGGCTTTTCGTCGGAATCGCCGCTATCGCTGCCCATGGTGAACTCGCCCTCCGGCACACGGACCATCTCGCCGCCCTTTACGCCGGTCGGTTGAGGTTGTGAGCTCGGCGATGTGGGCAACGGCGCCTGGCCCATCAGCTTACGGGTGGCTTTACCGGCAACTTCAAACAGGTCGTCAACCTCGCACTTCTTGCACCTCTCACTGGCGGCCACTTCTATGTTTGCGGTCTCGACGTTTATAAGCTGGAGGCTTATCTGATATGTGTTCCCTATCTTTGCTATGGAGCCGACAACCATCTTACCCGCGCCAAGAATACGGCCGATCTCGACAGAGCATCCCTCGTCCGTATATGCAGTGCACTGAAATTCCTGTTCCCTGAGTATCTTGTCCCGGTCTGCGCGATTCACCACCGTGTATTTGCCTATTTTAACAAGTTCCTCTATCACTACGTCGGTGAGCGGCGCAGAAAAGGCTTTATCCATTCCCTTTCCGCATTTCAAGTCCATCACGGCGATGATATTCATCACCCGCTTTTCGGGCTGATCGCTGATGCCGGAACCTACGGAAAGCAGACAAACAGTAAAAACAACCATAGAAAAAACAACGGCTTTTAACTTCATTTCCATCTCCTGAAAACAATGTCCCTCGGATTGACTGAAATATAACACGGTAAAATTACAAACACAACAACAATCAATCTCGAAATATTTCCAAAGCGGTGTGTGCTGAGTAGGGGGTTGGCTAAACAATGGTCTCTAGCGAAAAATTCAGGATAGGATGTGGTCAGCTTGCCCGCAGCGATGGCATGGAGTAGTATGGTTACGATGCCGGAAGCTTATAAATGGTTGTGGTGGATATGGTTGGGCTTTCTCGGGATGTGTCTTGGAAGCTTTCTCAACGTGGTGATATGGCGTTTGCCACGCGATATGTCGATTATCCGACCGGGATCGTCATGTCCATCGTGTAAAACGCCAATCCGCTGGTACGACAACATCCCGCTGGTGAGTTACATATTGCTTCTAGGCCGATGCCGCTGTTGCAAAGCACGCATATCATTACGGTATCCGCTGATCGAGGTCGCTTCGGGCGCACTTACCGTGCTGGTTTTCGTGCGGTTCGGCGTTTCCGCGCAGACAGCGATAATCCTTCTGCTGGTGCTTGCGATGGTGGCGGTGGCGATAATCGACGCCGAGCATATGGAAATTCCCGACGAGATCAGCCTTGGCGGTGCGGCTGTAGGGCTTATTCTTTCATTCGTGCCGAACGGTGTGTCGCCGCTCGATGCTGTAATAGGCGCTGTCGGCGGATCGGCGTTTTTAGGGCTGTTGCGCTGGAGTCACATGAAAATCGCTAAAATCGAAGGTATGGGGTTGGGTGATATTAAGCTAGCGGCTACTTTGGGAGCTTTTCTCGGCTGGTACTCGCTGCCGGTGATTTTTTTTATATCGGCCATATTGGGCCTGTCGGTCGGCGGGCTGCTGCTGGTGGCGCAACGCAAAGGAGGCCGCACTCCGTTGCCTTTCGGGACGTTTTTAGCTGCGGGCACAATAGTTTATATTTTCACTGAACCCTGGTTGATACGACTATTTTTACAAATTACAAGATGAACGACGAATCGAAAACAAAACACCGAAAAGGCTCAATCTCCTCCCTCGGAGGTGGTAGAGGACTCCGGTTCATTATTATCACCAACATTGCCGTGGTGATGCTTACCACCATTGTTCTCACTTTTTTGATAGTCTTCCGCATAACCTCGACAAACCTCGCCCGCGTGGAAGTGCGCCGCGCTGAAGATACCATGCGATCATTGCAGGTAAGCGTTTCGAGGCTTTTTGCTCAACGAAAGACGATGTCGCCGGAAGCCGAGATCGAGTTGAAGATGATACTCAGAGAGCTGATCAGCAGTCTCGACCTGGAGTCGGTGGTCGTGGTGGACGGACTCGGCAAAGTGGTGATGCGCCTTCCTCGAGGAGGGCCGGTAACGCTCGGAGGCGGCGAGCCGGATTTAAGAAGCGCAATGGGAAGCAGAGAAATGGTCACCACCAAAAGGCGTCGAGGGTTCGGCTTCTTTTCGAGCGGCATCGAAGAGCTGGCAGTCAGCGTACCTATCGTCGTAAGCGATGGGATAAAAGGCGGAATAAAGGCCCGGTTCAGCATGCGCCGCCTGGACCGGAACATAAAAATCACACAGGAAATACTCATTGGTTTTATAGTTGCGAGCACGCTTATCATGGTGGTATTCGGGGCGTATTTGATTTCAAAGACGGTAATCAAACCGCTGGACAGGTTGATGGAGGCCACTCGAGATTTTGCGACGGGCGATTGGGACAAGCGCGTCCAAATCGAGGGAGCAAGCGAGATCGCCCAACTCACCGAGTCTTTCAACGAAATGGCGGATCGGATACAAAATAACCGGCTGCAATTGGTGGAAAACCTCACAACCCTTCAGCGTATCAACCGCGATCTCGAGCGCACGAGGGCGGAGCTGATGTATTCCGAGAAACTCGCCGGGATAGGTAGTTTGGCGCAAGGCGTCGCGCACGAAATCGGAAATCCCCTTAGCTCCGTGCTCGGATACCTCGAACTCAGTAAACGAAACCCGAACCTGCCGGAGGCGGTGCTCGACTACATCGAACGCAGCGAGCGGGAGATAGCGAGAATCAACGTAATAATACGCGAGCTTTTGGATTACAGCCGTCCGTCGGTACCCGAGCGCAAGCCGGTGGCGGTGGACGAGGTTATTTCGGGCCTGATGACGCTGGTGACCGGCCAGAAGCGTTTCGGCGGTATCAAATTCAATCGAAATGTGGAACCCGACCTGCCCGCCGTGATGGCGGATCGCAACCAGCTTTTGCAAGTTCTGGTGAACCTTGCCTTTAACGCCGCCGACGCCATGCCGGAAGGCGGCATGCTCGATATCGGAGCGGCATCGAAAAAATGGGAAGTTCCCGAAAAGCGCGTCTATACCGCCGGTGACATCTCGCGAGGTATCCCACCCGGCACGGATACGGTGCAAATATGGATACACGATACCGGAACGGGAATAGCCCCTGAAAACATTACCAAGGTTTTCGATCCGTTTTTTACCACAAAAGAACCCGGCGAAGGAACCGGACTCGGATTGGCGATATGCGCGCGTATTATCGAAGGTTTTGGAGCAAGAATAACCGTTGGATCAACTTCGGGTGAAGGCACCACTTTCACCATCGTCTTTCCGCTAAAAGAAACTCCGTATTCGTCCGCCGTCTGACTTTACCCACCCTTGACGAGTAGCGCCGTAAAGACGGCGGCGTTTCCGGCTGATCTCGTCGTTATAAATATCCACGACCTCCTGGGCGGCTTTTCTCCATGTGAACATATCCATCACCCTGCGGCGGGCCGCCTCTCCCATGGCTTTACGGCGTTCGGGATCGCGCACCAGCTTCATGACCGCATCCGCAATCGCACCGCTCGAACGCGCCGGCACGAGCACCGCGGCTTTTCCATCCGTCCCGACAACTTCGGGCAGTGCGCCGCCGTCGGTGGATACCACCGGTAATCCGCAAGCCATGGCTTCCGCAGCAGGCAAACCAAAACCCTCAAACAGGCTTGGAACCACCGCTATATCGGCCCCACGGTACTTTTCGGCGACTTCATCGACAGGCAGGCGCCCGGTGAAATTAACCCGGTTATCTATACCCAATCCATCCACCAGATCTTGGGCGTAAATATGACGCGGTGCGCCACCGTTGACACACGTGAGGGTTATATCGTTCGGAATTTTGGTCATGGCGCGAAGCAAATACAATATTCCCTTTTTGCGATCCTCGGTGTTGCCCACGAAAATCAGTCCCTTGCCGTTGGAAGACCGGCCGTTATCTCCAGGCCTGAAATTGTCCGTGTCAACGCCGTTATATACCACCCTGATTTCCGATTGAGGCACTCCATAAGCCTCCTCGATGGCTTCGGCGCTAACCTTGCTGACCGTTATCACCCTGTCCAGATTTCTCGTAACGATTTTCTGCATAATGGGCGGATAATATATTACTCGTTTGGCTTTAGCTTTCAGCCCTTCCGTTTGCCAGAAGCTTTCCTTGCGGTCGATGGCCAGCGGATGGTGGACGGTGCTCAGCACCGGGCATCCGAAACCTTTCAACGCTATCAGGCCGTACCCGAGGCATTGATTGTCATGTATGACATCGAACGGGCCGGTGTCGCGAATCAACTCGCTCAGTTTCTTGAAAACGCGGAAGCTGTAAGCCAACATCTCCGGGAAAAAACCAAAGCGGGTAAGCGCGAACTCGAACAGGTTCCACGGACGCCACATGGTCATTGGATTGTTTTCCGGCAACCAGTTTTCACTCACCATGAAGAAGTTGTGATTTTCGATCTCGTGTACTTCGGCCCATGGCATAGGCGCCGGCAGCGGCGGGCCGACCAGCACATGCACCTCGTGGCCCAACTCGACCAACGCGCGGGAAAGGTAGTACAAATAGATACCCTGCCCGCCGCAGTACATGTTTCCCCTGTAACTCAACAAACATATACGCATCTGTAATTACCTCTTATTAGGTTTAACATATATAAGAAACCCGGCGAGGCGTCAAGGCACCGAAACTGAATGAGAATCATTCATTACCTGGCCGCAAGTTGTCCGCACGCCGCCATGATGTCGGCGCCACGACTCTCGCGGATGAAAGCGCTTATATGTTTGCTGCGTAATAGAGCCTGGAAACGCTCGATGACCTCCGGCGGGCTGGGCTTAAAATCACAACCCGGAAAAGAATTGAAAGGTATCAGGTTGACTTTGCAGGGGATGCGCTTCACGCGGTTTGCAAGCCGGCGCGCGGTGAGTTCGTCGTCGTTAAGATCCTTTAACATAATATACTCGAAAGTTATCCGGCGACGCGACGGAAGGGGGAATTTATCGAGCGCAGCGAAAACCTTATCAAGAGGGTACCTGCGATTGACCGGCATGATGGCGGAGCGTAAATCATCATCAGGGGCGTTGAGGCTTACGGCGAGATTCAACGGCGTCGCCTGGCGCGCAAGGCGGTCGATAAGGTCGGGAATACCGACCGTCGAAATCGTTATGTGGCGGGAACTGAAATTCAGGCCCTCGTCCAACACAAGCAAGCGAACCGCGCGAATCACGTTGTCGTAGTTGAGCAACGGCTCACCCATGCCCATGAAGACTATGTTGGTCGGCGCTTCCGATGCGGGCCGTTCGCGGCGAACTGCAAGCACTTGCTCGATAATTTCCCACACATCGAGATTACGCGTAAATCCGAGCTCTCCCGTATAGCAAAACCTGCACCCCATTGCGCAACCAACCTGGCTCGATATGCAAAGCGTCTTGCGCTTTCCGTCAGGTATCAGCACGCTTTCGATTTTCAAGCCGTCTTCGAGTTCAAAGAGGTATTTGCGCGTCGAGTCTTCCGATACCTGTACTGTTGCAGGTTCGAGGATTCCAATACTGAAATGTTCGGCGAGGTCCGCCCGGAGAGACTTTCTGAGGTTGGTCATGGCGTCCCATCCGGTAACGCCTTTGTTGTATAGCCAGCCGAGTATTTGTGCAAGCCTGTATTTTTCGAGGCCCATTTCGGCGAGGCGGTCGTCCAACTCCTCGACCGAGAGGTTTTTTATTTCCTCGGCTTGCCGGCATCCCGCGCGGTTCATGGCGATTCTTGTTTTTTGTGCTTCGTTTTTAATTCACCGAGACGCTTTTTAATATCTTCATTCTTGGGAAACAGTTCCGCCGCTCTCTCATACGAGGCTATAGCATCTTCGATCAGGTCTGCGGTCAATTGAGCTTCGGCCAAAAGAATCCACAAGGCGCCGTCGCCGGGCATGGACACAAGAGCAAGTTTGTAAGATTCGATCGCTTTTGGAAGTTCTTTTTTGGCCATGTGCAAATCACCCATGCCTTTTAGAGCCAATCCGAAGCGCGGGTTGATTTCGAGCGCCTTTTGAAAATCCTTTTCAGCCTTATCCGTTTTTCCCTGCTCCAAGTATACGATGCCGCGATTGGTAAGAGCCTTGACGTCGCCCGGATTAGCTTCGAGATACGCATCGAGTTGCTCGAGGGCTTTCGAGTATTTTCCGGTATGTATATAAGCGGCGGAAAGGTTTATCCTGACAATCGCCCAATCCTGTTTCAATTCGAGCGCTCGTTCGAACTCCTTGACGGCCTCTTCCATATTGACCGACATGAGAGTACTTCCGAACACGTAATGCGCCCAAGGATCCTTCGGCGCCATTTGCACGGCTCTTTGCGCAATAGGCAAAGCCCTGTCATAGCGTCTCACGTGGCGTTGCAGATCGGCCATTACCCACCATGCCTGCCCGTTGTCCGGATCAAGAACCAGCGCTCTGGCGAGATATTCATAGGCTAGGTAATAATCTCCGGCCGTAATCGAAAACCCCCTGGCTGAATTTAATGCACGGGCGTATCCCACCAATGCGGGTACACAATCGGAGCGCTTCTTGAGCACTTCGCTAAAAAGCTTTATCGCCTCGTTTAGGGCAATAATATCTTCCTTCTCGAGCAGTGGAGCGGCCTTAACGGCAACTTCTTCACAAGAAAGGACTTGCGTCGAACGGGTCGGTTCAGTTCCAGGCGCAACTCCCGCCGACATGAGCATTGTCACCATCGAGAAAATGAAAAAAATCCTTCTCATCACCGGAGATCCTTTCAAAAGAGATATGGTAATGATGACTTTGTCCCCGACGAGTGTCAAGATCGGGGTTTATTGCGATTAGGTGTGGGTGTCGATACCCTTGTTAGCGGGGTTATAAGTAAATGCGCCGGGCAATTTCACTAATTCATATTCTTGCCGTTGCGTCACTGATGGTGGCGGTCTTTCCAGGAAATGTAGAAGCGACGAAAGAGCACGATCCATACAAAAAACCCGAAGTAACCGGCAAAATCATAAAAGTGAGGGATTTGTTGCTTAATGGCAGCTACAAGAAGGCTGTCGCCGAATGCCGGCGGGCACAGGAGATTTATCCCGACCTGTTGGTCTGGAATTTTTCGGCCATGCTTGCGCCGCAGGCGCGTATGCTCGAACTGCACGACTGGTCTCTTGAAAAAGATTATCTCTCCGGATGGAACAAACTTACGGAATTGGCCGAACGAGTGCGGTGCAAAAGGCGCTTTTATGCCTACGATCACCTGTGCCTGGGCGGTGGGTTGGGAATTTACGGCTTGCACCACGCCAGGGCCGGTAATTTTCGACGGGCATTTTCACTCGGAGTGGGTGCGCTGAGGGAACTGGGAAAAGCAAAACAGGCCGACCCCGAATGCCAAGACTTATACATGGGGTACGGTATTTATCACTACTATCGCGGAGTACTCTCGCACAGATTCAAATGGCTCCCGTTCTTCGCCGACGACAAGCGCCGGGGATTGGAGGAACTCGAACGGGCGCGCAAGGGGCTCTTCGGTGAACCGCTGGTCGATCTGGCGAAAATATATTTGTATAAGGATGAAGGCAAGTGGGCCAAAGGGATCGAGCTGACCAGGAAACTTCGCCGCAGTTATCCGTCGAGCAAGTTACTCGTCCAACATGAAGGTTATTTCCTCTTCAGACTGGGCAAGTTCAACGCCGCTATCAGGGAGTTCGACAACGTGCTAGCCTCCGACCCCAAAAACGGTCCGGTGCATCTTTACAGGGGCGCGGCGTTGTTTAGATTAAAACGACTGAAATTGGCGGAAAAAGAGTGCCGGGCTTGCATAAATCTGCCTTCGACACCATTCTATAAATCCTACGCTTATTATTTCCTGGGGAAAATCGCGATTGATCGAGGCGATGATGCGCTCGCGGAAAAATACTGGAAAGAAGCCCTGAGAATATACCCCGGAAACAAGAAAGCAAAAATAGCATTATTAATGTTACAAAGGAAAAGAGTTCTTGAAAAACGATGATTAAACACGCGATTTACATATCGGTTCTTGCCGTGTTTATTATGGTTTCAGACGCTTTTGCCGATCATTTTCGAGTTCCTTCGGTTAACGACGGCGAGGTACGCCGGTTCAAGGTCACCCGCCATTATTCCTCAAAAAAAAGAGGGGGATTCACAGGCTTCATGCGTCCCGAAGAAATAACGGTTTCATTTTCCACAAAGTGCATATGGTCATTGAAAAACGGAGGGCGGTTCCTGGAAGTTGAGCGTCGAGAAAAGAAAGCAGGCGGGCATCATAGAAAATGGAACTTTACATTCAAATCTGCAGAAAATTTTCGCTTCGAACGATATGAAATGATCGAGCATCTCCCTGACGGGAAAATATTCGGCAGGGAAGGGGGGCGGCCGTGGGTTCCCGGCGGGAAGGTTCCACCGGGAGTCGTACATCCAATGGCCCTGGCGGAAGCGATACGGGGCTTTAAATTTAAAGAAGGCAAAAAATGGAAGTTCTTAACCTGGGTTCCTCAAACGGAGGAGATGACTCAACTTATTGCAAGGGTGGATCGGGTGGATAAAATCAATCTTCCCGCCGGTAGCTATCGCGCGTGGCGAGTGTGGATCGATGTCGATCTCGAAAAACTTTTAGGGAAATGGCGTGGTCTCGAGTTTTTTGTTAAACCTTTGGTACCCAGACTCATAATGTGGTTCGCCGACACTCCCCAATCGCCTATGATAAAATTCCGGGGGAAATTCGGGCCAGGAAGGTCGGCAATAATCGAACTTCACGAACTGGTCGAGATGACTCGCTGAAGGAGGAAAATATGAACCGTGAGGAAGCGGTCGAACTTGTCTGGAAACACCTCGCCGAAGATGCGATGCGTAAGCACGTCCTGGCGGTCGAGGCCGTCATGCGAGGGCTTGCGCGACATTTCGGCGAAGATGAGGAAACGTGGGCGATGGCCGGGCTGTTGCACGACCTGGATTACGAACAAACCCGCGACGACCCCGAAAGGCATGGCCGGTTGAGCGGAGAGATTCTCAATGAAATGGGAATAGACCCGGTTATCGTCAATGCGGTAATGGCACACGCGGATAAATGCGAGCGCGACTGTCTCATCAACAAGTGTATCTATGCCGCCGACCCGGTCACCGGCCTGGTGGTCGCCGCTGCGCTTATCCGTCCGGAAAAGAAGCTCGAATTCGTCAAATTAAAAAGTTTGAAAAAGCGATTCAAGGAAAAACGATTCGCCGCAGGCGCGGATCGCGACCGCATAAAGGCCATTGAAGAAGCCGGAATGCCGCTTGAGGAGTTTCTCGGAATAGCTCTTGAATCAATGAAAACCATTGCCGACGATTTGGGTTTGTAAAATTGAAATCCGAATAAGGGAAAATCTCATAACACCGAAAGGAGAGATCATGAAAATTTTTGCACTAAACTCCAGTCCCCGTAAAAAAAAGAGCAACACCGACCGCATCCTCCAGCCTTTTCTGGAAGGTGCGAAGGGAGCCGGTGCGGAAGTCGATCTGGTATACCTTTATGAAAAAAAGATCAAACCGTGCCTGGGTTGCTTCAACTGCTGGATAAAAACCCCCGGAGTGTGTTGCCAGAAGGACGACATGGCCGAACTGCTCGAAACAATGGTAAATTGCGATGTAATTGTGTACGCTACGCCGCTTTACGTCTTCGGCATGACCGCGCAGATGAAGCTCTTTTTCGACCGGATAATCCCGATAGCAGAGCCTTTCATCGTACTGACGAAAGAAGGTCACTGTACTCATCCCGGCCGTGTTGAAAAGAAGGCGAGTGGAATGGTGGTGGTATCCAATTGCGGATTTCACGAGTTGGACAATTTCGACGAAATGATGGCTCAATTCAAAGCCATATCTTATCACGGCGGTACAAAGCTGATGGGCGCATTGCTCAGGCCGGAAGGCGAATTCCTCGAAATCGGCGAAAAACTGATGCCCGAAAAAGTCAAAGCGGTTTACGACGCAGCCCGCGAAGCGGGAAAACAAGTTGTGGAAAATGGCGAAATATCGGAGCAGACGCAAAAAGACGTATCCAGCGAGCTTTTGACGATCGAGCAGTTCCTCGAAGGTGCGAATGCCTACTTCAAAAGCATGATGGAACAGAACGCTCCCAAGGAAAAATAAGCGATTACTATACGCAAAGGGGACCGTTTTTTAGCGGATGTTCATCCATGATCGTATAGTCAGATAAACACCGCTCCCACGCGGTTGGGATTTGTGCAGCGACGATTCATGGATAAGCCCAAACGGGCAGGCTGCGTTCTGGTATTTGGAAAGGAAAGGGGACATCAACTTGCGGTTTTAACCCGCTCGACGTAAGAATATTCCTCGGTATCGACCCTTATTATATCACCGACGTTTATGAATTGCGGCCCCGTTATGACGAGTCCCGTTTCGAGTGTCAGGGGTTTGCCGACGTTAGTGACAGTAGCGCCTTTAAGTCCCGGTTCGCAGTGTGTAACTTCGAGGTCGACGGTTTTGGGCAATGTAATGCCCATGCAGTTGCCTTCGTGCGATTCGAGCGTGATTTCCTGGTTGGGTTTCATTAACTGTATCGCCTCACCTACAAGGTTTTCGTCCAGTGTTGTTTGCTCGTATGTTTCCTTATCCATAAAGACGAAGTGGTTTCCGTCCTGATAGAGGAATTCAAATGCCCGGTTGTCGAGAGAGGCCCTTTCCACCTTATCGCCGGGTCTGAAGCGATAATCGATAATCGCGCCCGTGCGCATGTTTTTCAGTTTTGTCTGCATCAGCGCATTGCCTTTGCCGGGAGTTACGTGCTGGTAATCATGGACGCGGAACAGTTCTCCGTCAATTTTCAAGAGCATTCCTTTGCGTATACGTGTGGCGACTATCATGGTGGTTTCCTCTCGTTAAACGTTAAAGCGGAAAAGGATTACATCTCCATCCTGCACGATGTATTCCTTTCCTTCCGATTTTATCTTTCCCGCCTGTCTCGCTTCCGTTTCTCCGCCCAAGGCTACGAAATCTTCGGCGCCGGCGACTTCCGCTCTTATGAAGCCGCGTTGCATGTCCGTATGGACGCGTCCGGCGGCTTCGAGTGCTGTCGCGCCGCGCTTGATTGTCCAGGCGTGAGCTTCCTTCGATGAGCCGGCGACCGTAAAAAAGCATATTAAGTCCAGGGCGCTGAAAACTTCTCTTATGAATCTGTCGAGTGCAAGTCCTTCGAGCTCCATTGCATCGATATATTCGGCTCTTTCGTCCGGCTCCATTTGCGCGATTTCCATTTGGAGTTTCGCCGTGATGGTCATATATCTCAATTGGCGTGTTTTTGCGAATTCTTCGATTTTTTCGGAATGCGTTTTACCCAACCCGCCTTCTCCGATGTTTTGTATCAAAACGCCCTTCTTGAGACTCAGGAAACCGTAACTGGAGATTGCTTTTACTTCGTCTTGATTGAGATCGAGTGTGCGCAGGGGCAATTCTTTTTCCAGGTGAGTGCGGCACTTTTCGAGTGTGTCGCGCTCGATGCCTGTGGCGTTTTCTTTTGCCATGCGAGCCAGTTTTTCTTCAATGACTACCATATCCGCCAGAACGAGGTCGGCCTCCAACTCGATGGCATCGGCATACGGATCAGGCTCCCCATCTCCCGGCCGTACATACTCATCGAAATCGGCGACGACCATGGCGAATGCCTCCATGGCCTGCATGAGGTTAAGCAGTTTCGGCTCGATACCGCGATCCTTGCTCGGCTTGCCCAATCCGCCGGCCACGTCTGAAAAGGATATTTCGGCCGGCACGATTTTTTCGCTTTTGGTCGTCTCGGCCACCTTTTCCAGCCGGGGGTCGGGCACTTTGACGACGGCAAGATGTGTTTTTCGCCCTCCGGCGGTCTGCACGTCCATGCCGGTCAGAGCGTTAAACAAGGTGGTCTTGCCGCTTCCTGCAGGGCCTATAATGCCTACTTTCATAGCTTATTGATTATACGCTACGCCGGGAAAATATTCTCCCCCATCGCAAAGTTTACTGATATTATCATTCCGGGTCGGCAGAGGCAAGCCGTGGCGGTTATTCCGTTAACGGGTTAATATTTTTTGTAAGCGCCATGGTTAACCTGATGATAATAGGTATTTGCCTTGTATCCCTGGCGGCAGGTATGGCGGTGGTAGAGTTGGTGCTTTATAAAAGGCGGCATAGCTACGAGGGAGAGATTTTCCGGTATACTCACAAGCGCCTGGTGCGGCGGCTGTCGTCCGCGGGAGTGCTGGCGGTTATCGCGGTTATGCTTGTTGCAGGAGTGATTATGGCGGACAAATTTCGCAACCCGGCCTTTTTCAGTTATTACTGGATTGCTTTCTTGATCTTCGTGCTGGCTCTGGCGGTATTTCCGGTGTTGGATTTCATCGAGACATATCGCGGCTACAAGGAACGCTACTTGCGACAACTTGCGAAACGCGCGCGTATGTCGAGCCAAAAGCGCGGGCGGAAAAATGAAAATGACCAATTGTGATACCACCGTGAAAAGTGAGAAAACGCCGTTTTCTCATTTTCGGCGCCGCGCGCCATTCCCCCGGTCGGTACTCATTCTCTAATCCAAAGTGGTACGGAAGGTCTTGAGACTTACCACCATCGCCACGAGGCCGACGATTGCAAGACCCAATATCTCCGGCCACAGCACGCCGTAGCCCACTCCTTTGGTTATCACGCCGCGTAAAATGTTCAGGTAATACCTGAGCGGCACCAGGTACGTTGCGTACTGCATCACGCGCGGCATGGTGATGATCGGGAAGATAAATCCCGATAGCAGAAAAGTATTTATCATGTAAAACATTATCATGTAAAGTGCCTGCTGCTGGTTGGCGGCCAGGTTTGAGAAAGCCAGCCCGACCGATAATGACGCGAATACATAAAGGACGCTTAATACGAAGAAAGTCGGGAGGCTGCCGTTGATGGGAACGGAGAAAACGGTAACGGCCAAAAACAAAATTATTCCAACCTCCACGAAAGCCAGTATCAGGTAGGGCAATATTTTCCCGAGAAGCATCTCGGACGGCCTCAGCGGGCTCGACAACAGCAACTCCATGTTTCCCAGTTCCTTTTCTCTCACAATCGCCAACGCGGTCAATATAAGCGTCACCTGGGTGATGATGATTCCGATAAGGTTGGGGACATAAAACCTGACCTTTGCCATGGATGGGTTATACCAATACCTTGGAACCGCTTCGCTGATGGTGGGCGGAAGCTTATCGGGCGGAGTTCTGCGCAGCCTGGATTCGAGCAGGCCGACGGCGTGCGCGAGTGTTATTCGTTTCGAGTTCGTCAGACCCGGCACGGCCACCTGGGGATCGCTGCCGTCTATGATGACCAAGGCTTTTCCCTGTCTGCCACGGCCTATTTCACGACCGAAACCTTTCTCGATAACCAGCGCCGCGTGAATGTCTCCCGAATCCAGGGCATCGATCAGTTCTTGGGTGTTTTGCGTTTCGATCACCTTATCGAAACTTCCCGGGGCGGTGAAAGCTTCGATGTAGCGGCGCGAGGCGCTGCCCGAATCGTGATCCGCCACGCCTATCGGCAAATGGCGTATCTCGCGACTGACGGCGTACCCGAACAGAATAAGCATCATTACCGGCATCCCTACTATTATCCCCATGGTGCGCCTGTCGCGGCGTATCTGGGTGAATTCCTTGATCAGCATTATGCGCAGGTTGTTCAGGTTCATCCCTGAGCGCTCCTCCCGCCGATCCGCCACATGGTGAGGGCCGCCGACACCAATAGAAACGCGCCTATCCCTGCAAAGCTCGGCCAAAGCTCGCTAAAACCCGTGCCCTTGAGAGTCACGCCTCTCATTATCACCAGAAAATAACGCAATGGAATCAAGTAACTTATAGCCTGGAAAAACTTCGGCATGCTGAATATCGGAAAGAACAGCCCTGAAAGTATCAGGCTGGGCAGCATGTAAAAAATGGTCAATTGCGCCGCCTGCACCTGGTTCTTGCTCATACTTGATATAAAGAATCCGAAAATGAGACTCGCTATAATAAATACCCCCAAACCTGAAAAGAAAAGAAAAAGGCTCCCGCGTATTATCAGCCCGAACCACCAGACGCTTACCAAAAGAATCAAAATAACCGCCCCGAAAGCAATCAGCCCGAAGGGAACAAGTTTGCCGACGATTATCTCGAAACCCGTAATGGGAGTGACAAGCAACTGCTCGAAAGTGCCCGCCTCCCTCTCCCGAATAACCGCCAGAGCGGACATCATTATTGTGAGGAAAGTCAGCAAGTACCCCACCAGACCCGGTATCATAAACAGTATGGTGTCCAACTCGGGGTTATACAGCACTCGAGCGTCAAGCCTGACGGGGCTGAGTTCCATGATCAGGCTTCTCCCCCTTTTTTCGCCGAACGCTTTAGCTCCGAAAAACTCAGCGGCTATCAGGCGGCCGTAGCTTGACGCCTGCTCCGCCGTCGGCGGTATCGAGCCGTCGATTATCAGTTGCACTTTGGCGGCGCCTGGGTCGCTTCGTGAGTATTTTTCGCCGAAATTAGGGGGTATCACCAGTCCCATAAAGCATTTTCCGCTGTCGAGCACGTCGCGCAATTCACCGAAGCTCGAACAATCCCGGCAATGCTGGAAATACTTTGTGCGGAAAAACGCATCCGTAAGCTCACGACCCGCCGGGGAGCCGTCCTGATCGAGTATGGCAACGGGCAAATTTTCGATGTCGGTCTTGGCCGCGTAGGTAAACACCACCAGCAATACGGTCGGGAACGCCACCAGAGCCGCCAGGGTTTTCCGATCGCGGACAAGCTCGATGAATTCCTTCTTAACAAACTCGAAAATGCGCCATATCAAGGTCTTCACCTTACGAGTATCGGACAAGTGATCAAATCTCTTGCCCCAGCCGTATACGGGTTACTTCATCAACATTACGAAAACGTCCTCGAGCGAGGGCGGTATCTCCCGCCACGCGGATCGTGTGGTTGGTATACCTTTTGCCATAAGCGCGTCGAATACCTCGTCGGAGTCTTCGACTTCCGGCTTGATTATGACGTGCAGGTCCTTGCCGTAAATTGTTACATCGTCCACTTGAGGGTGCCCGGATATATTATCGATGTAAGAGATGGCGTCGGGTAAAGTCACTTCGAACACGCGCCCGTGTATGGTTTTTCGTTTGAGTTCGTCCGGTTCTCCCAGCGCGATAAGCCTGGCGCGGTGAATAAGCCCTATGCGGTCGCAGTATTCGGCTTCGTCCATATAATGTGTAGTGACGAAGACGGTGGTGCCCGCCTCGGCCACATTTGCGATGATATCCCAGAACACGCGCCGGCTGGAAGGATCCACTCCTCCCGTGGGCTCGTCCAGAAACAGGATGCTCGGCTTGTGCAGCAGTGCGCCGGCCAGCGCCAGCCGCTGCTTCCATCCCACCGGCAAGTCGCGCGTGATACGACTCCTCTGATTTGCAAGGCCGTGCTCTTCGAGCAATTCCGACACCCGCATCGACCTGGCCGTGCCTCTAATACCGTAAACCCCGGCGTAAAACTTGAGGTTCTCCTCGACCGTAAGCGACGGATAAAGGCTGAACTTCTGAGACATATACCCGATTTGATTGACCACTTGCCTGCGATGCCGTACCGCATCTTTGCCCAAAACTCGAACGCTGCCTTGCGTCGGTTCCAATATCCCGCAAATCATTCTGATGGTGGTGGATTTTCCGCTGCCGTTAGGGCCCAAAAAGCCGAATATCTCCCCACGTCGAACATCAAAGCTCAAATCGTCCACTGCCACGAAGTCTCCGAAATGCTTCGTGATGCCTTCAAGTACCACCGCTTGCGTCACACCGTGGTACCCCCATTATGCGGATCGTCGAGCATGTGCGCGAAGATGTCCTCAAGGCCGGGACGAACCTCCTCGACCGAATACTTCTCAAGCGCCGGTAACATGGTAATCAGGTTCCGGGGAGTAATATCCCTGCGGCCTTGCACTCTCAGCACCGTTCCTACCAGTTGCGCTCCTATTATCCCTTGCAAACCGCGCAGTTGGCGAAGCAATCCCCTCAATCCGGGGCCGCGGACCGCGAACTGTCTCCAGGGCGCCGAGCGTCTTATATCATCGACCGCGCCTTCCCGGACGATACGGCCGGTGTCTATGAATGCAATCCGGTGGCATCTTTCCGCCTCGTCCATATATGGTGTCGATACGAATACGGTCACCCCACGTGGCACCAGGGCCTCGATATTGCGCCAAAACTCGCGCCGAGCCACCGGATCGACGCCTGTAGTCGGCTCGTCAAGCAGCAGCAGATCGGGTTCGTGGATGAGCGCGCAAGCGAGCGCCAATTTCTGTCTCATACCGCCGGATAGAGCATCGGCCACTCTGTCGGTGAAAGGCTCCAGGCCCGTAAAATCCAGCAGCCATTTTTCCCGTTCTACAATCAAGCTTTTTGGTACTCGATATATACCCGCGTAAAAGGCGATATTCTCGGCGACGCTCAAGTCCCGGTAAAGGCTGAAATTTTGAGGCATGTAACCGATCCGGTGCTTGATAGGCCATGGGTCGAGCGCCACGTCGTTACCGAAGATGGTTGCTTGACCGGAAGTCGGTTCGAGCACAGTCGCCAGGATGCGTATGGCGGTGGTCTTGCCGGCGCCGTCGGGGCCGATAAGCCCGTAAATCCGGCGCGGCGCAACCTCGATTTCAACAGCGTCTAGAGCACGAACAGCGCCGAAATCCTTGGTTACCTTATCTAATATTATCGCTTTCTCGGCAGGCATCGGCGATTTATTGCCCTCTTGAATTTGAAGGCATAATCCATGCATCGGCCGGGAGGCCGGGCTTAAGCACTTCCGCGCCTCGAGTGATCTTCACCCTCACTTTGAAAACCAGGTGCGAGCGGCCTTCTTCGGTGGTTACATTCTCCGGCGTGAACTCGGCCCGTGGCTTTATACGCTCGACGACGCCGGCGAATTCGCGGCCGGGATAGCCCGTCACTTTGAGTTTTACCGAATCTTGCGCATGTATCTCGGCGATGCGCGCTATCGGCACGAACAGATCGATGTGAAACTCGCTCAAATCCTGAAGCATAACCAACGCGCCGCCCGGCGCAGCCAACTCTCCGGGCTCAATGTAAATCTCGCTTACCACCAACTCGCCGGGGCTTTTCACCCTCGAGTAGCTTTCCTGAAGGCGCGCCAGATCGACCGCCGCCCGGGCGCGTTCTACCTGCTTCCCGGCGGCTTCGATATCCTCCTCGCGTGCTCCCTTTCGAGCGATTTGATACTGTTTTCTCGCCGCGCGCAGGTTGGCTTGAGCCATACGATATTGGCTCTTGGTGACGTCCACCTCCTGCTGAGATATTGCGCCTCGCTCAAGCAATTTTTCCTGCCGATCGAGGGTATCTCGCGCAAGGCGATACTGAGCGTTGGCGGCGTTTACTCCTTGCCGGGCGCGGTCTATTTCTTCCGGCCTCAACCCTCTTTCGGCCTTCAGCAACAACTGCTCCGCCGCTCCGAGGGCGGCAAGGGCTTGTTTTAGTTGCAGTTTGTACACCTCCGGGTCTATCTCGACCATAAGATCGCCGGCCGACAGCGCTTGCGACCGTTTAACGTTTACGGCCTTGACCGTGCCTGCAACCTTGGCGCTTATCAGGATTTCCGTCGCCTCGATGGTTCCCGAAGCAAACACACCTTGCTCGGTTTTGGCGCAGCCCATTGCCGACGTGAGCAGGATGCAGATCGAAATAGCCGCGAATTTACACTTCATCTTTATCCTCCCTGAGGCCGGAATATCCTCAAAACGGATCGGTCGTAATCGGATAATTTTAACAGGCCGGGACACATAGCATCTATGTCAATCAAGGTACGCAAACAAGTTGATAATCCTATTTTGTTGGAGCGGCGGAACCACGATCTTACCGCTTTTTCCCGGAGTCATTTATTCAATCACTCCCTCCCTTTTTAAGAATTCATACCTTTGGGCAAGGGCCGCAAACGCATCTACCACATCTTCCAGCGTCGGGTAGACCATAACGCCTTTCTCAAGAAACATGAGCACTGCTTCATAGTTACGTCGGACCGCCAACTTCGCCACCGTTGACGTTATCAGGAGTGGCTTGTCCCACCTGTTTGTATAATCGAGTAGTATTTTACTTGTCTCAATTTCATGTTCCGCCCATGCGTTCCCGATACTGTCTTTCTCGACGCCGGGGCAGTGCTTTTTCTTTACGGGATCGGTCATCGTGTAAATCCAGCCGATGTCATGATAAATCACGCCATCCGTCTCTGGGCTTTCCATTAGAATCGGGATCAGTTCCTTCGGCCCGCCGTATCCCAATCCCGCCACGGTATCAACCGGGTTGTTGGGAGCCCACCAGGGTGGAAGATGCGCTTTAAGTTTATCGATGGTCGAATCCGAAAGTTCGATCAGGTCAAGCCCTTTCTGTTCGGCGGCGTCCGCGGTCATCACTCCCTCGCCCCCTGCCTCGGTCAATATGCAAAGTCGTCGTCCACGAGGTAGTGGCGTTTTGATAAACGCCGCCGCCAGGACAACCGCCTGTTCGAGTCTCTCCGCTCGAACGATGCCGGCCTGTCTGCACGCCGCATCGAATACGGCGTCCGAGTTCGCTATTGATCCTGTGTGAGTGGCTGCAGCCTTGGCGCCGGCGGAAGTTTTGCCGCTTTTTATTATTACCACCGGCTTTTCGAGCGCCAGTTTTTTGGCCGCCCTGAAGAACTCCCGACCGTCGTTTATGCCTTCAATGTAGAGCATAACCACGTTGGTCTCCGAATCCCGGCGAAAGTAATCGATATAATCGGGCCAGGAGAGGTCAGCACAGTTGCCTACGGAGATAACTTTCGAACTCCCAAAGCCGACCTCGGCAAGTCTCCTGGACATCCCGGTCGAGAGGCTTCCGCTTTGGCTGGCGATGCCTATTTCGCCCGGTTCCGGCATGAAAGAAGGCAGCCATGGGAACAGCTTCGAGCGTGGTACCGCGATACCCTGTCCATTGGGACCGACCAGTACCATCCCTCCCGCCGTCGCCCTGCTTACCATTTCGTTCTGGAGTTTCCGGCCCTCCTCACCAAGTTCTCCGAAGCCTGCGGTAATAACGACTCCCGCCTTGACGCCCTTGGCCACGCAATCCGATATGGCATCGGGCATCGCGGCCGCAGGTATGGTGAAGATCGCAAGGTCCACATCTCCGGGAATATCCGATACCGATTTGTATGTCTTATGGTCGAGGATTGTCTCCGCCTTGGGGTTCACCGGGTAAATCGAGCCTTCATAACCGCCCCTGACAAGGTTGGTAAACACAATCCCGCCCCATTTGCCGATATTTTTCGATGCGCCCACAAACGCAATCGATTTCGGTGTGAAAATATTCTCCATCGCGTTAATCCGATCGCTCACTGCAATTGCCTCCACTCGAATATCGGATTTTTATGTTTGAACTTGTCTAAAGTAGCCATCATTACGCCAATCCATTTGCTACAAAGAATTCCTCGATCCGGGCCTTGAGCTGTTTCTCATTGGTCAACCGCTGATCGAAGATGTCCGAGGTCAGGATCAACAGCGGCATATTTATTTTTTTCATATAGTTTTTGAGAATTCGGGTAGTG
>CAZDAF010000022.1:0-21753 GCA_964503115.1 uncultured bacterium | reverse complement strand
AATTCCGGGTAGGCAAGGTGTTACTTTTCTTTTGGAAAAGAAAAGTAACCAAAAGCAGGTGCAAGCACCTGCACCTTCATTGCACTTCGGCCTGTCGGCCTCAGTGCGGGCCGCTTCGCTTCGCCGGCGGCCTTGATTTTCGAGGACACCGCGAACGAAGTGAGCGGTAAGTAGGTTTCTTTTTGCCTACTTTTTCTTTTTCTAAAGAAAAAGTAGGGCGTTCCGGTCTCGCCGGACTGTCGAAAACTCGGCCATTCGATGCAGTTTGCCGAACCTATAGCGCGGAACAAAACGCTCCCACGCGATCGAAGCCGGTATGTGTGGCAGCGGCCGGATACGGTATGATGAGGCGACATCCCCTTATTTACGAAGATGCCGTTTATTGATTTTTTAATTTGACGCGTCGGTGGGAGGGTCGGATATACCGCCGTATGTGTGGCCGAGGAACTCGAATTCCCCGTCTTTAACCAATCCCATATCCACGCTTTTTTGAACGAGTGTTTGCAGGAATTCGGCGGTATGACCTCTTAATTCGACGGTAAATTTGGGCATCAATTCCATCACCATATTTTTATATTCAGGCGGGAAATCGGTTCCGTCCTGAGCGACGCTCATTATAGGGTACGGAATAATGGCCAGAATGTTCATAAATGTGGCCATCGCCAGGTTGAAAAAGTCATCCGGGCCTCGGTTGGCCACAATACGCATGAAAAAATTGACTATTTCTTCAACAGCTTCGTCAAAATCCTTATCTTCCATATAATTTTTTCCTTTCCGATTTTCTTCGTGGCAGACCGCTTCAGGGCCTTACACGAATATGCCGGCCCTCTCTTCGAGTCCTTTATTGATCATTTGCTGAACGGTGCTTTTCACTTCCTCCACCAGCTCCATGATTTTAGCCGGGTTGTCGATAATATCCGGTGAGTACTTTTCATGCAAGTACAACGGTTCGCCATAATATATCCTGTACTTAACGGGCAAGGGGAATATCCCCAGCGGGCCCAGGTGTGGGAAAGTGGGCGTCACGGGAAAATATGGAAAGCCCAACAATCTTGCAAGGGGCTTTATATTGAAAATCATGGGCGCCTGCTCTTCCGCGCCGACAACGCAAGTGGGAATCAGCGGCGTCCGTTCGCTCAACGCAATCTCCAAAAATCCGACGCCGAACCGCTCGAGCTTATAACGTTGGCTGAAATGTTTTCCAACGCCGTGGGTACCCTCTGGAAACACCAAGGTCAACTCCTCCCGGCGCAGCAACTCCTGGAAATCCCGTTTCATGCCGTTTATCTGCCCCATTCGCCTCAGTAACATCCCGACAAAAGGGAACCCCATGAAAAATCTGTCCACCACGGCTCGTATCGCTCTGGGAGGCTTTAACTTCAACAGACAATCCATGAATATCATAGCGCCGTCTATCGGCACAATCCCGGAATGGTTGCATACGAGCATACCTCTCGTTTTCTTGGGGATATTTTCACGGCCGAAAGATTCGACCCGGAAATATTTCTCGTAAAGAAACTTCCCCATAACGACGGAGAGCATGCCGCTTTCTTTCTCAAATCCGAATATGTCGTACCCGTGTCCTTCATCGAAGAAAGGCAACTCCTTGTAACTCTCGTACTCTTCCTCGGTCAGGATGTTCTTGCTTACTTCCTCCGCCACACGGCGCATATGTTTATTCATGTAATATTTCCGCCTTTCCGCGCCTCACCGGTTAACCGGCTCCATCCTTTCGCATCTTCGAGGTCATAACACAATTACTTGAACTCTTCCCTCAACACTCTTTTTAATATCTTTCCCGACGGGTTTCGGGGCAAGTTGTCGGTGAACGCGACCGCCTTCGGTATTTTAAACTTTGCGATGTGTCCCCTGCAATACTCGATTACCTCTTCCTCGGTAAGCTCGACGCCCGGTTTCGGCACAACAATGGCCTTGACGCTTTCGCCCCATTTTTCGTCCGGCACACCGATGACTCCAACATCGGCGACCTTTGGATGGCCGAAAATAACGCTTTCCACCTCGGCGGGGTAAACGTTTTCGCCGCCGGATATTATCATATCTTTCTTTCGATCTGCAATGTAAATGAACCCGTCCTCGTCGCGGTACGCCAAATCGCCTGTGTACAACCACCCGTTTTTTAAGGTTTCGGCGGTAGCCTCGGTGTTTTCCCAGTATCCTTTCATTATATTCCCGCCGCGCATTATAACTTCTCCGATATCGCCCGGCTTGGTGTCGTTTCCGCTATCATCCACCACGCGCACCTCGGTGTGGAAGAACGCCTTGCCGCAAGAACCGGCGCGGTCGACGGCATCCCCGGGCCCGATAACCGTCCCCGGGCCGGAACACTCGGTAAGGCCGTAAAGTTGCTGCACAACCACCCCCGCTTCGGCGTATTCCTTTATCAGCGGTACCGGCACCGGCGCCGCAAACACCAGTATTATCCGTACGCTGCTGAAGTCGTATTTCTGCCAATCGGGCACCAGCCTCATAAACGACAATATCGCCGGCACTGCGCCGAATCCGGTTATCTTCTCCCGCTCGATAGTCTCCAATATCACCTTCGGATCGAACCCCTTCATCAAGATAACCTGCTGCCCCCAATGCACAAAAGTCGGTATCGTAAACATGGCGGCAATATGAAATTGGGGTAGCACCACCAGCGTTCGTTCTTCTTCCTGTTCCTGTTGTACTACGGTGCGGAACGTGACGGAGGCCCAGAAGAAATTGGCGTGAGTCAGCATGGTGCCCTTGGGCCGGCCAGTGGTGCCTGAAGTGTACATTATAACCAGTGTATCGTCTCCTTCACCGCGCCACTCCGGCTCTTCAGCGTCCGCCTCCTCCTGAATTCGGCTCATCGAAAGCGCAAATTCCGGCGCATCTCCCGGCCCGGCGTAGATGTAATCTTTGAGAGCCACATGCCCGCGAAGCCCGCCGACCAAATCGATATATTCCGGGCTGAAGATGATCGTCCGGGCGCCGGAGTTTTCGAGTATGAACTGTATCTCCGGCGGCGCCAGACGCCAGTTGAGTGGAACCACCACAGCGCCGAGCTTGGCCGCGCCGAACCATGTGTCGTAATACTCGATGCAGTTCTGGGCGAGTATCGCCACACGATCTCCCTCTTTTACGCCCAGTTTGGTCAAAGCGTTTGCGGTGCGGCATGCGCGCTCGTTCATCTGCCTGAACGTCAACTTTGTGTCCTCGTAAGCCAGCCCCACCTTGTCCGGGTCCAATTCCGCCCGTTTGGCCAAAAAAGCGCCCTGATTCAACTTCATTTGTAAATTCCCCCTTAAATTATTTTTGATTAAGTTCGTTAAGGACTACAAATAATACACCGACACACCCGAAGGGTCAAGGGAAAACGAGTTTGCCGAGTATGCACGTCTTGCGGGCGCCGGTGACCGCAGGTACGTTGCCGGGCCTGCGTTTGACGGTCAGGTACCCGAGCAACGCGAACGCCATCGCTTCCCGGGCGTCGGCCGGCACGCCCGACTCGTCGGTGAACATCAATCCCGCAGGTTTTACACTTGATGAAAAGTGTTGAACAAGCGTCGGGTTGCGCGCCCCGCCGCCGCATATAAGCACCTCGTCTACCTCCCGGATCGGCATCGCGAACTTGTCCACGGCCCGAACGGTTGTGCGGGCGACGGCCGCCGTGAGCGTAGCTATCAAATCGAGACGCGCGCGATGACTCCCGGCCTTGAGCCGTTTTTGCAGCGCCTCAAGATACGCCGCGCCGAACTCCTCGCGGCCCGTGGATTTCGGCGGTTTTTTCCGAAAGAACCGATGGGCGAAAATCGTATCAAGCCAATCTTCCCGAACCTTTCCCTTACGAGCCAATCGGCCTCCCTTGTCGTAGCTTGCTTTTCCTCGGGTGATGATCCGCGCCATGCCGTCGAGCACCATGTTTCCGAAACCCGTATCAAAACCCGTGATGTCATCTATGGATTCAATTCCACGAGGAAGGACTGTGACGTTCGTTATGCCTCCCACATTTACCACGACGCGGTTTTTTCGCGCGTGACGGAAGAAATGGAAGTCCGCCATCGGGGTCAACGGCGCGCCTTGCCCTCTCACCGCCAAATCAGCTTGCCGAAAATCGGTCACCACCGGCGCCCCTGTCCGTGCCGCTATTACGGCCCCTTCACCTATTTGCAGCGTTGCGCCCCCGGCGGGAAAATGCGCTATGGTCTGACCGTGTGACGCTATGAAATCAATACTCGATATATCGACATCGGCGGCGATACACACTTCAAGCGCGGCGCGCGCAAACGCTTTACCGATTCGGACATTGAGCTCGGCGATCTCGACTGAACTGCCGGAGCCTGGTTCACTTACGAACAGCAAGCGCTTTCTTAATTTCGCCGGATAAGCTCGAGTAAGAAAGGCTATTAATTTTACTTTTATCCTACCGGAGCGTTCTCTGATATCCACCAGCGCAGCGTCAACGCCGTCGACGCTGGTGCCGGACATGAGACCGACAGCTTTCAAACCGCAGGTTCCCCGGTTGCGACGGTCGGGCGAGTCGATGGATATGTCGTTTCCTCGAATGTCAGGCGAACTTCCGTGCCTTCCTCGACCATCATCAAATCGCCCGAATCGAGAGCGCTACGAATCCACTTGCCGGCTTCCCTTTCGTCCGTTTCAGCTCGATTGGCGGCTTTTTTAATCAGCGCATCGAGCGGGGCTTCACAACCTGCGACCTCGATGCGGCAATCGGGCCCATCGAAGAATCCATTTCTCAACATTTCCCAATAGAAAGACTTGCAACGTCGCGACTCGAATCGATCAAGGCTCTCGCCCACCAATTCACCTCGCCGCCACGCAGCGGCTTCCATCGCTTCCACCTTCGTAAAGAGACCTTCGATTTCTCCGACGATCTTTTCCAGTTCGCCGGCGGTCAGCCCTTCCGTTTCCGTAACCACATGATTCGCGTCGTAAAGGCTCCAATCGCGGTGAAGTATACGCATACCGAGCTCACTCGCCCGCTCGAATATCTCGCTTCCCGGCAGCGGCGCCAGGACGTGCATCCCGAAAAAGGTGCCCAGGCTGCGCGCGTATTCGAAAGTTTGCTGCACCGTTTCGGGCGTCTCGCCGGGAAGGCCGAGTATAAAGGTCACCTGAACCTGAAAATCCATTTCAAGTGCCAGCTTGACCTTGCGCCTGAGCATTTCAAGGTCGGTCTTTTTACGTATACGATCCACGATTTCCTGCACACCGCTTTCCGCACCATAGAGAATTTTGCTGCAACCCGCCCGGCGCATCTTCTCGAGCAAAACCGGCTCCGCAGCGTCGGCGCGTATGAAAATGCTCAATTCAATATCCATATTTCTCGATATGATCTCGTCACATACGGCAATCGCGTGCGAGCGATTCATACCGAAATGGTCGTCACTGAAAGCGATATGCTTGAAACCCAATTCGAGCAGTTCTTCCATTTCATCCACCACCGCCGTCGGTGACCGCAGCCTCGCTTTACGTCCCACCATTTTCGGCCCGACGCAAAACATGCATCTGTGAGGGCAACCCCGGCCGGTGGTCAACCCCCCTTCAACGCCCATGAGCCGATATCTCGACAGTGGGAAAAGATGCCTGGCCGGCTTGGGCAGCGAGTCGAGGTCCGGCTCGAACTCCCGATTCGGGCCGGCTTTCATAACGCCGTTTTGCCGCCATGCCAGTCCCGGCGTATTTTCCGCCGGAGCGCCCATTTCGACTGCCCGGGCAAGCTCGACGGCAGTCTTTTCTCCCTCGCGAAGAACCACGTAATCCACCCACGGCTCCAAAGAGCCGATGTCCTCCCAGGTGAATGTGGCGTGCGGGCCGCCCGCAACGGTAGCTATCCAGGGAGCGGTTTCTTTCACCCATCGCAAAATTCGGCTTGCTTCGGGCCAGTTCATCGTCACGGAAGTCGTCCCGACCAGTGCGGGATCGAAATCTTCGAGTGCCTCCAAAACCGCATCGCGGTCGAATCGGCTTACCAACAGGTCGAGCACCTTCACATCGTGGCCCGCCTCCTCGAGCGCTCCTCCGACGTACAGCAATCCCATAGGTACGCGCGGCGGTTCGCTGGCCGCATAAGGCGGGTTGATAAGCAAAATCCTCAAGCCTCAAGCTCCTCCACCGGTAGACTCGAATTCAGCGCGAATGCTTGCGCGCAACTCACTTCGCTCGAATATCGATATGGCGGTCAATGCCATGGCCTTGGCCATTATTATCGTTGCGTCAATCGCCTTGTCGCTTCCGGCGGCCTGTGCAAACTCGGGCGTATGGTTGGCGACTTCGCGAGTGGAAATGGCGAACTCAGGGTGAATAGTAGGCGCCAGGCGGCCGACGTTACCTATATCGCTCGATCCCATACCTGCGTCTTCAGGCCCCAGCGAGGCATCGACACCCAGGTTTTTGAGATGTTTGTTGAATTCATCGCCAAGAGCATGGTTGGGATGAAACGGCGCATAGGCAAGTTCACTTAACGCCTCCCATTCCATCTTGCAACCTGTGGCCAACGCTGCGCCTTTGGCGATGTTCTCGACCCGCTCGAGCATCCGGTCGAGTACATTCTCCCGCAAGGCTCGAACCAATACCTTGGCCTCCGTCAGGTCGGGTATGACGTTGGCCGCTTCGCCGCCCTTCGTAATGACACCGTGTACTCGCACGTAGCGGGGAAACTGCTGCCTCAGAGCGTTCACGCCGTTGAAAAACAATATCATGGCGTCCAGTGCGTTTATGCCTTTTTCGGGCCATGCGGAAGCGTGGGCGGTTTTGCCCAAAAACCGCAGAGTTACAACTACCACACCGAGCGCTTTTTTGAAAATGATGTTTGTGTTGGAAGGATGCGCCAGCATCGTCGCGTCGAGTCCGTCGAAAATGCCCGCTTTGGCCAGCAATACCTTGCCTGCACCGCCTTCTTCGGCGGGTGTGCCGATACACAAAACCTCGCCCGGCAGCGACTCAAAAGCTCTCGAAGCGCCTATCGCCGCGCCCGCTGCGGCGGTGGCGATCAAATTATGGCCGCATGCGTGGCCCAACCCCGGCAGAGCGTCGTATTCGGCCAAAAAGGCCACCCTCGGCCCGGGGCCTGAATTGGAGGCTTTAGCCACAAACGCCGTTTCGATTCCGCCTGCTGCGCGCTGTACTTCAAAACCGCTGTTTTCGAGCAGGTCACCCACGGCGGCGCTGCTTTCGCGCTCGCTGAAGCCAAGTTCCGGATGGGAATGAATAAACCGCGCAAGTTCCCTCAACCTGCCGGTCGCCTCGTCAATAGCCTCGATTGCAAGTTTACGCGCTTTTTCCTCTCGCTCACTCATCTGCGGGTAAGCTACCATAAACGCCGGAAGCGTCAAGCAGCCTTGACATAAGCCGGGCTCTCTGATACTTTACAACTCAGGCCGGGAAGTAGCGCAGCTTGGTAGCGCGCCTGCTTCGGGAGCAGGAAGTCGGGGGTTCAAATCCCCCCTTCCCGACTTACTTTTCTTTTCGCGAGAAAAGAAAAGTAAGCAAAAGAAAAGCGAGTTGGCGCCTTCGGCGCGAGCACCGAGGCTTACATGCCTTCTGTAGTAATTCTCAAGAACACAGCCAAATAGCAAGTGTTTCTATCTGTCGCGAGAAAAGAAAGCCCATGCGAGTCTGTAGGATAAGCAAAGCATGTCCTGAGCGAAGTCGAAGGAAAAATCTATTTGCCTCAAACTCTTGTCGAGTTTGCGGTTTTTAGTCGCTATACTGTAAAGACCGAGAACCGAAAAGAATTGTTTCCAAATAACGTGTCGATCAAACCAAAACAGGAGGATTAAATGGATTATAAACAAATGACTGCGCCGTGCGGGTTGGATTGTTTCAATTGCCCGATGTATCTTGCGGCAGAGAACGAAAACCTGAGGAAGGCCATTTCCAAAAATATGAATATCCCTTATGAAATGGCGGTTTGTAAAGGCTGCCGTCCCGAAAACGGCACCATTGGGTTTTTGAAGATGACCGAGCCGTGTTCCGTGTATAAATGCATCAGCGAAAAAGGCCTCGATTTCTGCTGCGACTGTACCGATTTCCCCTGCGATCACCTTCACCCATACGCCGACCGGGCCTCGCTGGTTCCTCACAACACCAAGGTATTCAACCTGTGCCTTATCAAAAAGATGGGTCTCGAAAAATGGGCGAAAGAAAAGGCTGAAAGCGTCAAAGACACCTACTTCAAGGGCAAGTTCAAACTCTAACACCTATAGACTGCAAACTGACAACCGGTAACTGATAACTGGTAGCTGATGGACTACAGACACGTAATCAGCGAAGAAGCCAAGATCAGGACGTTGCGGCGGCTGGTGGACGATTGTGCCCGCAGGTTGGCGGAAGAAGATATAAACGACACCGAAGCTCAAGACCTGATCGAATCCGTCCGCAAAAAAGCCCTTGGCCTGTTTCCCGGCAAGGAAGAACAATTCGAGCTTATATACCGCACACGCTTCGAGAGGATATTGAAAGAAAAGCCTCGTTAGTGACATTATATTGGCATCACAAGAATTTAATCTGAAAGCTCTGATATTTTCAATTGAATATCTCTGATCTTTTCCTCTTGCAACGAGTCATCTATGTCATCATTACGAAGGAAAAATAATGCTTCCTGATATTGGTCCAAAGCTTTTTTCTTTTGTCCTTTAAACTCTGCTTTGCGGGCTTCTTCAATGTAGGCATTGAGTTGTGTCTCATGTGAAAAATGTCGTACACGAGCTTCTAATTCATCAAGTTTATCGAGTCTTACCCGATCTTGTATTTCTTTTTTTGCCTCAAGTAGTTTTATTAATGCTTTATTGGCTTCGTTAATGCTTGTGCGAGCCGTGGCCGCAATCTCCGCCTTGGCCAGTGCTTTTTCAACATCCGTCGTAGTGCTTTCCAATACAATTTGATCACGCTTAATAGTATACTCCTGCGAAAGTTGTGACGGTAAAGGACTAATTGTTGGAATTTCTTTACACTCGTACTCGAATAAAACCTGAGCGTGTTCTATGAGAAGATCGCAGCGTGATAGTTTTGTTTTTATGTTTTTTGATTTATCTGCTAACTTCATGCAGTCGTTGATGATCCTTGTGCGCTGCCGAATGTCCAACTCAGCGATTACATCGCAGGCTTTGCAAAGGCCATTTTTGCTTACCCAAAGGAAAAGCCCTTTTCGACCGCACATTTTACACTTTGCCATTGGTTAGTCCCCGCCTTTGTAAAATATGCTGCCTCTCAACGGCCGCCCATCTCATTCACTACATTAATATTCTTTATACTCTCGCCGTGATTCCACAAACTGCCTGATACCGATATACTCATCTATTTCTTCCCGAAGCTCAATGATGTGCTCAAAATAAGCTTCCGCCATGAGATGGAAGCGCTCCGGGTTGATTGGAAGTATTTTTTCTTTGAGTGAAGCAAGATTTTGCTCGAGTTTTTCGAGAAGTTCTTGCGTCTGACGGAATTGTTCATCGTTGGTTAACATAGCGCTAACCTTAACAGACCTTTTCTAAGGTCCGGGCGTTGCATAACCCTTTGAAAAAAATCCACAATATCTACATATTCACCGGAGTTTTCAAGAGTGATAAACAGATGAAAGTCATATTTTCTTTTCACAACTCGGTTAGAAATAAGGTTGTATTCTGTCGGTGTCAATTCAGCACTCAAATCAAAATCCTCCGGTAATACCAAAACAATATCTATATCTCCCGGTTCCTCCTTTATTGTAACATAACTACCATCAATTAGCAGCCAATTCCCAATTTTTGCGTTGATAAGTTCAGCAACAAATTCTCTGAGATTTTTAGCAAGCTGTACCCTTCTCTCTGACTTTTGGAATCTGCCGAAAACACTCTCAACTTCATCTAAAGTACAGTCATAAATGCCAGCGGGAAGAAATCCTTCTTCCGTGAGATCCGGTATCGACATTGATTATATCCTAAATGGTAGCCTTAAGCTTTATTGGATAAAAGTACTATAAGATCCGACTTTGCAAATTAATATACTACCAATATGCTTGATGTCAAAACCCCAATTTCAAAAGGACTCGTTTGGCGTCGCTATTCACCTGCGATTATTTACCCCTGAATTGCGGCAGTTTTTTTTCGATGGCTGCGAGTATGAATTCTTCGTCCCGCTCGGCCATGATTTTTGCGGCTTCGGCGCGCAGGACCCTCTTGTAGTCGGCGTACATATCCGGCGGTTTCGCTCCGAGTTCCTTTGCCACCTCGACGGCCCGGGGGAGTACTCTATCGGCGGGAGCCAACTCGTCAACCATACCCAACGACATAGCTTCCGGGCCGGTGAAGCGGCGTGCGGTGAAAAAGGCGAGGTCGGTGTTGCGATGCCCGATAACGTGGGATATTACGGCAACGCTCCCCGGTGGAAGGTCGATTCTCAGGCCTATTTCGGTAAAGCAGCACCACCCCCGATCTTCCCTCATCACCCGCCAGTCCGCCATCAGGGCGAAAGCCAGCCCCGACGCAAAGGCATGGCCGTTCATGGCCGCCACTACCGGGCGGGGATAGATAAACAACCTGTGCAACAACCGGTTAACGTCCAGGAGGAAGGGAGCTATTTTCTCATCGGGCAGAGATAATATCCATTCGATGTCCAGGCCGTTTGCGAAATATTTTTCGTGCGCGCCGGTGATGACCACCGCCCTGACACTATCGTCGGCTTCGATATCGTCCAGTGAGCGATTCATGGCGTCGACGAAATCCCCGGTGAACCGGTTCTCGGCGGCATTATTCATGCGCAGAATTACTACCTCATCCCTCGACTCGGTTTCCACCAGCATAGATTCCCTCCAATCAAGCAAATGCGGACACAAGGCCCGCCGTTACGACATTATCCCGGCCGATATTCCGTCGACGGATTCGCCTATAAAACCTCGTTCCACTTGAATATTGTGTATCGCTTCCATAAGCCGTGGCAACCTTATGGCGAACAGTGCGCTCAGGCCGATCAACACCGCTCCGGATATACGCACGGTGGCGGGAGCTCCGATTATGGATGCCACCGAACCGGCCAACAGGTTCCCGAAAGGCATTATACCCAGAAAGCACAAAATGAAAAGGCTCATCACTCTCCCGCGCATTTCGTCCGGGACGAGAGTTTGCACGAGCGTGTTGGTCCCGGCGACCTCGTGCATGAAGGATACGCCGACCGGAACCAAAAGCGCGGCCGAGAGGTAGAGATTGGTGGATAAGGAGAACCCGACTAACGCCGCCCCGAATATCGCCGTTGCTATCGCCAACACGCCGGCCAATCCCCTGACGCTTTTTCGCATCGCCAGCATTATAGCTCCCGCCAACGCGCCCGCTCCACTGGCGCCCATCAGTATCCCCAAAGCTTCAGGGCCGCGACCGATCACATCCCGCGCGAAAACGGGCATAAGCACCGTGTGAGATATACCCATTAACGTCACCATGGCCAGCATTCCCAACAGAATGCGAATAGGCCCGGCGCCGAATGCGTAGTTCACCCCCTGCCTTATTCTCGAAACGACTCCCTCGTGATCTTCTTCTCTTTGCCGCTTCGGCAGTCGCATGGCCGTCAATGCAATGACGACCGTCGTGTAGCTGACCGCGTTGACGACAAACACCACCCCTTCTCCAGCCGCCGCCACTATAAAACCCGCCAGCGCCGGCCCCACCAGACGCGCGGAATTGACGAGGCTCGAATTGAGCGCTATGCCGTTCATTAAATCCTCGGGACCGGTCATCTCGATAACAAAAGCCTGCCGCGTCGGAGACTCGAAAGCAAAGCACGCCCCCAGAAAAAAGCTCAGCAGAACTATATGCCACACCTCGATAAGGCCCGATAGAGTAAGGAAAGCCAATATCGTTGCCTGGCCCGCCTCGAGTACCTGCGTCCATATTAACAACCGGCGCCTGTCAATGCGATCCGCCAGAGCACCGGCCACGGGAGACAACAAACTCACAGGCACCTGCGCAAAAAAGGCCACCACACCGAGCATCAGGGCCGAGTCGGTCATGCGGTACACAAGCCAACCCAAAGCCACCCGCTGCATCCACGTCCCCACAAGACTCAATCCCTGACCGAAAAAGAACAGCCGGTAGTTGCGGCTGCGCAACGCTCGAAACATCGATACCAAACTTCAACAACCTCCGCTATAAAGTATAAAGGTGCCTATTTCCTTTTACCGAGTAATCACTCCGTGACTTTGACAGCAGGATAATAATCGTATATTTATCAAGATTCAAAGTGAGAAGCAATTTTGAGCGAAAGTACAAAGAAAGATGGGCGTTTGTTTTGGGTAGGTGTAATACTGGCGCCAATCATTTTTCTGTTGGGGAATTTCATTTTAATTCTATCAGCGCCAGTAGTGCAAATATTTGTTTTGTTAAAACTCACATATTCTTTTAATACGATTGTCTTCCCGACGGTTTTAACAATAATCAGTTTTTATGGAATTATTGTTCGGAAGAAAAATCGGTCAAAAAACCGCATCTTGCTTATATCGGCCACTTATTTATTTGCTGCGGTTTGTATTTTCGGTCTGAGAATATATGCGACACATATCGAGCCATATCGTTTAATTTTGCGCGAGGTAACGATAAAAACTCCGAAAGTTCACCGGCCTGTTCGCATTTTGCATCTATCTGACATTCAATCAGCAGCTGTCAAATCTCACGAAAAACGAGTATTCAAAAAAATCCGTTCGCTCGACCCGGATATTGTACTTTACACCGGTGACTTCGTCCAGCCTATACCTCCAGCTACGCCACTGTCCGAATTGAAAGAGATTGCCGATCTCTTTCGATCGCTTGATGCGCCCCTAGGCAAATTCGGGGTCTATGGAAACGTCGATTGGCGTATTCGTAAATTGCCACATGGCGAAATCGAGGGAGTGAAAATACTTGAATCGGAGCATGTCTTAGTAATGTTCGGAAAAATTCGGATTAATATTTTCGGCCTTTCGGAACGGCAATCCGTTGGCCAAACTGACACTCTTCGAAAAATCACAGCATGGTTAAGCACCACAACTCCTCGCGATTTTACTATCCTTATGGGACACAGACCCGACTATATTCTTTCAGTTCAGGATGTACCGATTGACCTTTGTCTGGCGGGTCATACTCACGGAGGGCAAATACGACTACCTCTCATAGGCCCAATCATAACATTTAGTCAAATACCGAGGTCGTGGGCAAGAGGATATCGGGAAATTGGAAAGACCCGCCTTAACGTCTCGGCAGGTATAGGCAGTGAGCATTCCGCCGGGTTGCCGTCGATTCGAATAAACTGCCCGCCGGAAATGACGCTAATTGAACTGTGTCCATAATGCGCGGGGCAGGAATGCTCTTGCGGGCAGGCTCCGCCGACTATTCTGTCGGTTGGGGGGAAGCGGATTTTTCTTCCCTTCCCGCCAGCATGGTGGTTCCCACGATCACGACGACGATGCCGATTCCTTTCAAGGCGCCGATACTTTCACCGAAGACGAAATACCCCGCCGCAACGGGCACCAAAACGCTCGCGATGGTCGTTATCGGGCTGACGAGCGCCACGCGGCCGTGACTTAAAGCCGCCTGAAAGAAAAGGAAACCCAACACTTCCACAACAAGCATCACCCAGAAGTAAGCGGTACGGATCATCCACGCCCATTGCTCGCCTTTGAGAACATCAAACTCTCCGAAATGCGCTCCGGCTTTTTCCGTAAGCACCTTGATGGTGATAACTCCCAGCCCGAACCCGAACCCCGCAAGCGCGGCCATTACGAACTCGACGCTCAAACGGCCTTTGCCCACCGCCATGGCCGCGACCAGCAGGCCGCCGAGCAGGATCGTCGCGGCGATCAGAAACCACAAGTTGCGATAGAGAATAGCACTCGTGGATTCTTCACCCGAAACGACGCTCAACAAAACTGCGCCGCCCAATAATATGGTCACCGCGAACCACTCGCGCGGCTTGAGCCGCTCCTTGAGCGCCAATACCCCGGTGAACACCGTCACCAGCATACCCACGTTCATGAGCGGCTGTATGACGCTGATCTCACCGTCGCTCATCGCCTGGAAAAGGAACGCGCCGCCTATCGGGCCGGCGGCGAATCCGGCCAGCCACAGCTTGTTGGCGAAAAGCGTCTTGATTATATTTCGCCAGTTCTTGAGGAATTCCCTCAAGCCTATTTTTGGAAACTCCGTCGCCATGCCGTGCTTCTGCATGGCCGCGCCAAGCCCGAAAAACGTGGCGGCTATCAGGGTGTATATCAACCAATCTTGCATTCTTCTTTTTTCCTTTTCTTCAGCTAAAGAGTTGGTATCTTACCCGCTTGCTATAAGAGAATCAAGCGACCCGGTTGTGGAAATGCCCATAGTGGCTGTAAAATGAGGAAAATATGAGGTAATCGGGAATGTCCGGCGAGAATATAAAAATAGCATACCTGCATGTTCAGTTTCCGAAGCTGAGCGAAACTTTCGTATGGCGCGAAGTCGAAGCGCTTGAGGGGCTCGGCATCGATATAAAAAACATCTCGCTGAAACGATCTTTCCTGAACGAATTGAACGACGAAAACCGGCGCTTTGCCTCCGAGACGACCTACCTTCCTCATTTCATGAGCGGCGGCATGATTTACTCGCACCTTTGGTTGATGTTCCGCCGCCCGATGGAATACTTTCGCACTGCATTTCGATTGTTCACTTCACGCTACCCGCCGGGGAACATGTGGCTCGGGATACGCAAGCCGCTTATCTTCTGGAGAGCGGTGCATCTGGCGAGGTTGATAGATGACGATAAGACCATCCGCCATATCCACGCTCCATTCAAATACGTCGGGCTTGTCGCATGGATTGTGAACCGGCTGACGGGTCGTTCATACAGTTTCTCATCGCACTTCGCCACCAACGCTTTGATGGTGGGCCGAGTGGCTGCGGACGCCACGTTCGTCGCTACTTCGTCCGAACGCGAGTTCGAGATAATAAAATCGGCGATGCCGACCGGCGCCACGACGCCGGTACGCATCGTGCGGCTGGGGTTGCCGGAGGAATATTTCGCCGACACCGCCGCGAGCAAAAAGTCCGACGTGCCAACGATCATATCGGTAGGAAGGTTTATACCGAAAAAAGGTTTTATATTATTGATGCGAGCGTTGGGAGAACTAACGCGCCGTAGCGTGGACTTTAAAGCCGTTATAGTCGGCGACGGGCCGATGAAGGGAGATATTTTGTCGCAGGCCGCCCGGTTCGGACTCGAGGATCGCGTGACTTTTACCGGCTATCTCGAACCCGTGCGGCTTCGAGACGCACTCGACAGTTCGGATATTTTTTCGCTGTTTTGCACATACGGCCCGGACGGCGACGTTGACGGCGTTCCCGCCTCCATGATAGAAGCGATGGCGCGCGGCTTGCCGACGGTAACGACCCGCATATCCGCTTTGCCCGAGCTGATCGAGGACGGCGAGGTGGGTTATCTTGTGCCGCCGGGGGATGTGACTGCATTTGCCGACGCGCTCGAAAAGCTCATAAAAAATAAACCGCTGAGGGAAAAAATGGGCGACAAGGCTCGCGCGAAGGCACGGCGCGAATCGCGATTAAGCAGGCAGGCAGGCGAAATGAAAGAACTCTTCGAGACCGCTGTTCGAAAGGACAACCGCTGACATGCCCATCCGTGTCGCATACGTGGTCGAGTACCCCACCCCTTACGACGTGCCGCTTTTCGAGCGAATAGCCAGGCGACCCGAAATCGAGTTCACTGCGCTTTTTTTAAGCGATGTGATCCATCAACGAGGATGGAAGGTCGATCCGGAGGGGCGCTTTCCGCATAAATACATCCCCGGCAAACGCCGGTTCGTATCGGCAAACACCCAGTTTACCGCGTTCTGGAACCCGGGGATTTTCGCCGAAATCGAGGCTGGTGGATACGATGTGGTCGGCACGTCCGGTTACATCCCTTTTACTCATTACACCGTTTTGAAATGGTGCAAACGAAAGGGCGTCCCTCACTTCCTGCGCTCCGAAGCGGTGCTGCCCCAAAAGCGCTCGACCGTCAAGCGCGCTTTCAAGCGGCTGATGCTGCCGCCGGTGGTTAAAGGCGCGGACGCATGGCTCGCCGCCGGAACGCTCGCAAAACAATACCTTATCCACTACGGCGCCGACCCCGAGAGAGTCTTCTTCCTGAACTACACTGTGGACGATGAGCTTTTCGAAAATGTTTCATCCGAGGCAAGGAAAAAGCGTGACGAAATCCGCCGGGAACATGGAATTAGTGCGAAATATGTGATCCTCTTCAGCGGCCGAATGGCGCCGATGAAGGGCCTGGACACTCTCGTCGACGCATTCAAGATCATCAAGCGTAACGGCGCCGACGCCGCTTTGCTCTTCCTCGGCTCCGGGCCGCTCGAACCGCAGATAAAGTCGCGCATCGAGCAAGAAAATATAAACGACATCCACTTTCCGGGCTTTCACCAGGCGGAGGAGCTGCCTGCATTCTACGGTATCTCCGACATGCTTGTCCTTCCCTCGACATACGAGCCGTGGGGCATAGTGGTGAACGAAGCGCTTGCGTCGAATTTGCCCGTGGTAACATCGGACGTCACCGGCGCGGCGCAGGATCTGGTGATACCCGACAAAACGGGCTACCGATTCAAAACCGGCGATGCGGCTGACCTCGCCCGATGTATCGAACGACTTCTCGCATCGGACAAACTCCGCCGGGACATGGGTGAAGCTGGAAGAGTGCTCGTCAAAGACTGGGGTTTCGACCGTAGCGTCAATGGCTTCATCAACGCCGCCATGACGGCAAAAAGACAACAGGATATTTGACGAGTCATCCACAATATAATACGTTCAGACTATATGTATGTAAGGAAAATCACGAGTGCTATCAAAATGGAGCCGTTAAGGGAAAAGATCGCTAATCTTTCCAAGAAATGGATGATAGATAGACATATACTTTATGCCCGGTCATTCCAGGTCCCAGATTTTATGATAAATTAGAAAAGCTGAAATAGTTACCGCTACCGGTTCGCTTATCAAAGTCAAAAATCCAATTGCGGTGATCTCCGTCTTATATGTGCCGGGAATTAAAATCAGCAACTGCGATTCGGGAAACAGGAATCCGAAAAATATCAGCAAACCGCCGATTACGGGACCTATTACGGCAAAATAATATCCTATCCTCCAATTCTTCAGTATAAAAGCAGCACTGATAAAATACCCCGGAATTGCAATTAAAAATATCGCCCGGAACCACCAGGGAAAGGTCTGATTATCAATAATAGACCGCACCAATCCTATTGCGTGCATACTTCCCCCGCCGGCGATGGAGATCGCCGCCACATATCGCAGGGGATTCAGCATCTGGAATTTTTCTTCTTGAGTCATTTTGACCTCTTTTGTTGATCCGGTTGTAAAAATCGATTTGCCGTAGCGCCGATATCTCCTACGAATCCGCAGGGCTTGCCGGTACAAAAGATGCGGGAAAATCAAATATTTGCAAGATACCGCCAAGGATGGCGGCGTTACGTTACTTATTTTTGCAAGTGACTCATATTATTAAAAGAAATCCGACCCGTCTATCGCGATGTCGTCGGGTGAGGCACTCTGGCCTCCTTCATCGAGTCGCCGGAAGCCCTCGAGCATAAGACTGTCGTTGTTCTTGCTTATGAGTCGCTCGGAGATTTCGACTTCCGGGTTTATCGTGAAGGTGCCGTCTTCCCAGCCGATGATCGAGTAGAAAGCTTCCTCGCCTTTCATTTCATTGTAAACGGTGTTGACTATATGACCCTCTTCGATGTATATATCCGCCTGTTCGGAATTATGCTGAATAGTAAGCATGCACGTCCGCCTGCCCGCGCCGAGTATCTGCACGATGTCGGGCAAACTCATCTCGGACAGGCTGCCGGAAACGCCCGCCGTCTGACCGGGAGCCGCGGCTTTCTTCGAGCGCTTGATGCGCACCATAATACGCTCGATTTTCGCAAACAGTACCTCAACCCGCACCGGCTTGTCCACGACGTCCTCAGCTCCGAGATCAAACGCCTTGGTAATCAGGCTCGTGTCGTCCTTGCCGGAAAGGTATATGAACGGCACCTCGCCCACCTCCGATTTTTGCAATTTTTCGATCAACTTAAACCCATCTATTCCGGGTATGTCTATATCAATTAGCATGAAATCCGGCGGATTTTCTTCGGCCTTTGCCAATGCCTCTTCGCCGTTGCGCGCGATGGTAACCCGGTATCCGGCGTTGACGAACTTGAGTTCGAGCAGGGTTGTCAGGTCGGCTTCGTCGTCGGCAATGAGTATGTGCTCCTTTGCAACGTCCATCTTGCCGACGAACAGGTCGTCCTTGACCACCTGGGCGAGCGTATCGACGACGTTCGGATCGAACAACGTACCCGATTGCTCCTGCAGAAATCCAATCGCGTCGGGCATTCCGTATTTACGGTCGTTCCACCCTTCGGTCGTCAGGTGCGCAAAACCGTCCACCACGGCCAGTATGCGAGCGCTTACCGGAATGTCTTCTCCGGCGAGTTTTCCGGGAAAACCTTTTCCGTCGTACCGCTCGAGGGAGTTTGAGATGACCCTGTCGAGGTCCATCGGCAGGTTGACCGGCCCCAACAACCGTACGGGAATTTCCAGCGAGTCTTTCAAAATATCGGCATCAAAATCGTCTGCAATGGTGTTCAGCACGGTATAATGAGTCATCCCCTTCTTGCCGATGTCATGTGCATAAGCTCCCATGACGGTTTCGTCTATTTCCCGTCTTGCCAACCCCATTTTTTGCGCTATGAGCTTTGCGTATTTTGCCACCTGGTGCGTGTGCCCCTGGAAACCCTCGCGGCTAATTTCCAACAGACCGATGACGACGTCCAGGCTTTCAAAGAAGCTTTCGATGAGTTTGTGATATAGTCGTGTTTCGCCTATCATCGCCGAGCCATAGTCCTTTATGATATGCACTTCGATGTCGGGCGCTGCATCTCTGAGCTTATCCACGAACTCAGTGCCTTCGCCAAGGCTCTTTTCCTTAATTACCAGTACGTCAAAATCGCCGGCCTCAACGGCGCCGAACACAGACTCCTCATCTGTCACTCCTTCGACTTCGAAACCTTCCCTTCCAAACAGCTTGGTAATGAACTTCCGTATTTGTTCATGCGGCTCTACCACCAACATTTTTTGATGGTACTTTTTGGTTTCCTTGGCCTTATCTTTGACCTTTGGCGCGGGTTTCGGCGGAGGTGCGGGCGCTTTTTCGACCGGCTCGATATCCACGGAAGGTATGCTTGCCGTCTCGTCGCGCGCCTTGTTGTCGTCACCGGGAAACTCATCGAGACCGCCTAAAAACACGCTCTCCTTCCCCTGCGGCGACGATATTTCGATACTCTCCCTGGTTTCCTTGGCGCTGGAGGGTTGGGGCGAAGATCGAGCGTCCTCATCCGGCTCTATCTCCAATTTTTCACCTCGCCCCTCATCTTTTTCATCTTCAGCCTCGATCATGACCTCGCGCTCGCTCAACATCGTATCGAACATGTCCTGGTAGCCCTCATCCGTTCCGCCTTCTTCTCCCTCGACGGATATGGACAGTTCGAAAGCGCGATCGTTGCCTTTATAAAACTTATCTATACCCGCCCGGATCGCCGACTCGACTGCGATGAGCGCACGAATGTTGGCGATGCCGCTTGCGAATTTCACTTCGTCTATAGCGCCGACGTTCATGGGATCGGGAGTGACGATTGAAAGGCTCTTGTCCTTACTACTGTATTGTATGGGAAGCACCAGGTGCTTTTCTGCGATGTTGATGGGTATAAGTTTCAAGACGGCGCCGGGTACGTTCAGGTAGGCCAATTTCTCGGCGGTGACGTACTGCGTTCGGAACTGCTTGGCAAGCACCCGCAAGAAATCATTCTCTTTAACAAGGCCCTGATCGATCAGAACCTCACCCAGCGCTTTCGAGCTGAACGTGGTTCGTTGCTTTTCCAGCGCATCCTGGAGCTTTTCTTCAGTTATAAGGCCTTCTTGGAGCAAAAGCTGGCCTATGCGGTCAGGCTTATCCATATCCACCCAATCACCGAATATAACCGCTATAGCCGCGGGTGTCAATTTTAAGACGTCAATTCATCCAAATCCCTGGAAACAATGAGATTCTTTGTCGCGGGGCAAGAAGTTCAGAATGAAAACATGAACCGGTATCATTCCTTTCACGGATTTCAAGTGTGATTTTCAGTTATTCAAGTTAAGACGCCCATCAAACCCGGCCCGGTAACGACCGTATATCTTATTCATTCATTTTATAAGTATCTTTCAACGCGTAGACGTGATTATTCAAAACCCTCTCGTATTTTTCCATATCAACGACGGGCTTTCGAATCATTTTGATGCAATATTCCTGTTGCTTATCGGTACTGCTTTGCTTTCCATGCAACTGCGTTGCGTATACTGAAAAATCTCTCACAATGAAGTCGAATATCTGATCGAGCAGGTCGTCGTCGATTTCATAAATTTTGGCGTTTTCGATAATTAGTTGCCCATAAGCTACCAACGTGAACATTTCTCCGATAGTCAAAAGGAAATCGATATCTCTTTGCTGATCTTTGTCCGGGCTTGCGCCGACGAGAGCTTCCTTGAAGACCGCTATCTGCTCCTTAAAAATGTTTACGTTGGGCAGATCAACGCTGTTATATGCGATGTTGTAATCGTGAAACTGTACCTTGCTCAGACCACGGGTCGGGCCTTGCTCGAAAAGGAAATCATCATCCTGCGTGCCCATTTGCAGGTTGATTTCGGGAAACTCGGCGGGATTGAAGAAGTAATTAAACATAAACTTCACGATAAGAGCGACGTTAACATGAACGGTGCCTTCAAGTCTCGGCAACGCTTGTATATCCCGGGCCGCCATTGCAAAATAGGTGTCTTTTTCAAAACCCTTCGCGGCTATGACATCCCACAGATGCATGATCACCTGCACACCCTGCGTCGTCACCTTGTTTTTTACTGCCGAGCCGTAAAGCAGGTAACGTCTGTCTTTGAGCGACGCGGTGCGCATATAATCCGAAGTTCGGAGCGCGAAAAGCTTCATCGCCACTATCCGCGTATAGGCGTCCACGAAAAGCTGCTTCACGTGCGGGAAATCGGTTACGTAATTACCGTAGAGATTACGGTTCGCGGCATGATTGAGCGCTTCGTAAAATGCGTGGGTGGCTATGCCGACCGACGCCCAGCCAAGATTGTATTTACCGACATTGACGGTATTGAGCGCCGCATCCCACGCATCACGACCTTTTGAAAGAATGTCCGCTTCCGTTATGGGATAGTCCTCGAGTTTGTAATTGGCCACGTAGTTCTGGGAGGCGCAGACATTTTTAATACAATCGTACTTTTCGTGCTTGGGATCGGCCGTGAAGAAAACATAATCGTCCGTATCGGCAATTTTTCCGAAATTGGACACTATCCCCGCTTCGTTGGCGTTGCCTATGTAATACTTTTCCCCGTTGGCCCTGTAGGTTCCATCTTTCTGAGGCGTAAGCATCATTTCGCTCGAATAAACATCCGCGCCATGTTCCTTTTCGGACAACCCGAAAGCGAATATCGCTCCGTCCTTAAGCAGCTTTGCAGTCTTGAGCTTGACCTCCTCATTCTTGCTCATCCAAATGGGGCCGAGACCGAGTATTGAAACCTGCCAGGTGTACCAGTAAGCCAATCCATAAAAGCCGAGAATCTCATTGAACTCGCATATACGGTAAGTGTCCCATCGGCAATCTTCGGTACTCCCGTATTCCGAAGGGGTAAGTAACGTCGAAAAAATCTCCTCTTT
>CAZDAF010000021.1:0-21882 GCA_964503115.1 uncultured bacterium | reverse complement strand
GCCCACGACCGGGATTGAACCGGTGACCTCGTCCTTACCAAGGACGTGCTCTACCGACTGAGCTACGTGGGCGATCCTGAAGCGGGAGACGGGGATCGAACCCGCGACCAACAGCTTGGAAGGCTGTGACTCTGCCAACTGAGTTACTCCCGCACATTGCCGAAAGCCGCGCCGTGAGCCATAATACCACGCCGGATATTTTCTTACTCTTTCTTTTTCAAAAGAAAAGCAAGTGGAGAGGGAAGGATTCGAACCTTCGAAGACGAATGTCAACGGGTTTACAGCCCGTCCCCTTTGGCCGCTTGGGTACCTCTCCCTCTGCCTGCACAAGCGTACATTTCTCCTTTCTCGTTCGAGAGTACTCAAAACGAGTAGGTATGGAAGTTATTTCTTATCTCGTTCCTCACGGAACCGGAGCTGGCGGGGGGACTCGAACCCTCAACCTGCTGATTACAAATCAGCTGCTCTTCCGGTTGAGCTACGCCAGCCGGCATATAAAAATATGCACTTCGCACTTCTGGTGCGAAGTCCAATGTAGTAGGATGCAGTAATTTAAAGGAAAAATCAAGGGGGTAAAAGAAAAAAAATCACTTTCTGCGCAGAATTTCGTACAGTACGACAGCGGCCGCGACGCTGACATTCAACGACTCGACGGAGCCGATCATCGGTATATTGAATGTAACGTCACAATTGCCGCGTATTATCGGCCTCAATCCCTTGCCTTCACCTCCAAAAACCAAGACTGCTTTTTGTGCAAAATCCACTTCGAACAGAACCTGCTCGCCAATAATATCCGCTCCATATACCCAATAGTCTAATTCTTTGATTTTTTCAATAACTCTGGCTAAATTAGTGAGATATGCCGTTTTTATGTGAAAAAACGCCCCGGCGGAAGTCTTTACCGCTGCGGGAGAAATAGGCGCGGAACGCCGCTGGGCCATTATCAGCCCCTTGGCCCCTGCAGCTAACGCAGTACGGGCTATCGCGCCAAAATTCCTCGGATCCTGCACCTGATCGAGCAAAACCACCGGGCCATCTTCGGGGGAGTTATTTAAAACATCTTCCAGAAAAACGTTATCGAAATCCTTTATTTTCGCAGCGATACCTTGGTGCACGGCGCCATCCGTCCACTGATCCAGTTCGCGGCTATGGGTAATTTTCACCTTTATGCCGCCTTTTTCGGCGCTTTCCAATAAGTCGACAAGGTATTTATCAGACCCTTCGGTGGCCCTTATCTCATAGATAGTGTGCTTGGCCTTCAGGGCTTCTTTGATCACATTACGGCCGTAAACTATCATTTTTACTTGGTTTTGTCGGCTGAAATCATTTCGTTGATTTCTCTTGTAACGGCAATCGGATCCGGCGCGTCACGAATGGGCCTTCCCACCACAATAAAGTCCGCGTTTTTTGCAGCTTCCGATGGAGTTGCCGTACGTCGTTGATCGTCAACCTTAGAATCGGGCATTCTGATGCCTGGAGTCACTACGATAAAGTTCTTTCCGCACGCCTCCTTGATCGATTTCGCCTCGAGAGGACTTGCGACAACGCCATCCATCCCGGCTTTTTTAGCCAATTTTGCCAATTCAAGCGCCCACTTACGAGGATCGGCGCCCAGACCGATTTCTTCGAGGGCATTTGCATCAAGACTGGTTAAAACCGTTACGGCCACAACTTTGGGAGGATTTTTGAGGCTTGCCGCCGCATTTGCCGCCGCTTCCATCATCGCCCGACCGCCGGTTGCGTGAATGGTCATCATATCGACGCCCATCGATCCCGCTTGAGACGCCGCCCGCTCGACGGTCCGTGGAATGTCGTGGAGCTTCAGATCAAGAAACACCTTTTTACCGCGCCCGACAATGCTCTCAACCATCCCGGCCCCTTCACGGAGAAACAGCTCCAACCCAACCTTGTACCAGTAAACCTCCGACCCCAGAATATCCACCCACCGGCCGGCTTCCATCTTATCATGCACATCAAGGGCGAATATGAGTTTAGTCATAACTTATGGGATTTACGGGGTTTTCGCACAACGAAAGCCGCAACTATTAAGAGTAGCGCCCGGGGGTTTCCTGAAGCGAGCCGATGCTCGTAAATAATACCGGTTGAAGTTCCAGGAGCCCCCGCGCAAAACGCGATACCTGCCGGCAGCCGGTCCCTTCGGATTTCGATTTGGGCTGTCGGGATAGTAATTTGCGTCATACAGGTCCGCCGTCCATTCCCACACATTACCCGCCATGTCCATAGCGCCGTACGGGCCGGCGCCGGAAGGATACGAACCCACCGGCTCTGTTTTCCACTCACGTCCACATTTGTAGAATTTAGCCTTTGAGCAATCGATGCCTTCGCCCCACGGGTAAGTACGTCCGTCGATTCCGCGTGCCGCTTTTTCCCACTCGGCCTCAGTCGGCAACCTTTTCCCAACCCACTTGCAATAAGTGTCCGCCTGGTGCCATGTCACCCCGACTACAGGCTGTAGCGGATCGAGAAAACCCTTATACTTTTCGTTCATGCCGCACACACCGGCACTGAAACATTTCGAATATTCCGTATTGATAACTTCGTGCTTATCGATATAAAACTCATCGAGGTATACAAGGTGCACCGGCATTTCGTCGGGATCGCCGCTATCACTACCCATGATGAATTCTCCAGCCGGAATCCGCACCATCATCCCACCTTTTGTGCCTGGCGGTAAGGTACCGGTTACAATCGGCGGCGGCGCCTGGCCCATCAGCCTGCAACCAGCGTTTGTGACGGTACCGATTAGATCGTCAATCTTACATTCCAAGCACTTATCCTCGGCGGCGATTTCAACCTCAGCGCTTTTGACGTTAACAAGCTGAAGGTTGACCTTGTAGGTTCGGCGAAATCTTATAACGGAACCCACAACGATTTTGCCGACGCCGAGTAAACGACCGGCCTCGAGAATGCAATCACCCTTGAAACAGCCAGCCTGCTGAAAATCGCCCTCACCCAGTATTCTGTCCCGATCGGCACGGTTTATTACCCTGTACTTCTTGGCTTTAACCAGCTCTTTGATAACAATATCGGTCAGTAGAACACATTGTTCTTTATCGATACGCTTGCCGCACTTCAAATTCATAACGGCAATGGAACTCAGCACTTTCTTGGCAGTTTGTTCCCCAACTCCGACGCCCACCCCAAGAAGGCAGGTGACAAAAACGACTATTACAGTGACGAGTCTACGTCTCACGTTACACCTCTAAACCCCAAATCCATCGTTCACAAGCTTAGGACAAGGGATTTAAATCCCTTGTCTAATTTACGTCATTGCGCCGCCGTCAACGTTTATAATGGCGCCGTTGGTAAAGCTGGCGGCGTCGCTTGCCAGATAAACCGCCGCGCCGGCTATCTCCAAAGGCTGTGCATGGCGCTTCAGCGGAATGCTCTGAATGGCCACCTGATATATAGCCTCGGTCTCGATAAGAACTTTCGCGAACTTTGTTTCGGTCAGCCCCGGGCAGATAGCGTTCGTTCTCACACCTCGCGGGCCGAGTTCCTTTGCAAAAGCTTTGGTCATGGCTACGACGGCGGCTTTTGTCATACCGTAAACCCCTTGCATCGGTGGCGGGCTTTGGGCGGCGACGCTGGCGATATTCACTATGGCGCCTTTGCCCCGCTCGACCATACGCTTGGCGGCATGAACAGCCATAAAAAAGTATCCCTTGACGTTCACCTCGAAGGTCTTGTCAAATAACGACTCGCTTATACCGATCACATCTCCGAAATAAGGGTTTGTGGCGGCGTTGTTGACGAGTATGTCCAATTGGCCGTAAGTTTTGTCCGCCATTTCATAAAGCGCCTCGATCATGTCGAGTTCTCCGGTGTGACACGCCATTGGCAGCACATCGCCGCCCATGCCCTTCAATTCTTCCGCTACCTGATCAAGGACATCTTGCTTGCGGCTGGAAATAACCACCTTCGCGCCCTGCTCGACCAGACCCGTCGCTATAGCCTTGCCTATACCACGGCTCGCGCCGGTCACTATCGCTACTTTGTCCTTCAAACCAAAATCAATTTGTGGCATTTTGTGAACCTCCCTTTCAATCTTTCAGTATAATTTTTATCGGTGAAAGAATAATTCAACGGGCTCAAATGCACAAGAGACCTACTTTCGAGCGGCGCCACTTGTCTTTTGGTACATGAATGTTCTAAATTGCACTTGATGGAAAAGCAGTATACGCCATCCACCCGATCTCTATGGTTCCTGATGGGTTTTTTGTCCATCGGGTCACAGGTGATATTGCTTCGCGTCGGGATGGTCGCCTTTTCGGGCAACGAGATGATCGTCGGGCCGATGCTTTTCGCGTGGACAGTATGGATCGGAGTGGGATCGCTTCTTGGAGGCCGATGGACCGGCGGTTCCGACCGCGCCCGGATGCATCTCCTTCTGGGCGCGGCGGCCGTTCTTCTGCCGATTACCTACTTTGCGACATATCTCGCCAAAGTGATATTGAATGTGCCGCCCGCGGTTCTTGTAAGCCCTGTACATTCTTTCGTGTTTTTCATTGCAGCGCTTGCGCCGTTGTGCCTTATTTTGGGAGCTTCATTCGCTGCGGGCTGTCGGTTATCGAAGGAGGCAGCGGGCCGAGCGGTTGCGCGTACATATCTTTGGGACGCGCTCGGCGCCGCCGCCGGGGGTCTTATGTGCGGTGGACTGCTGTTGCCGGTGCTGTCCGGCGCGAAAGCGGTATTCGTGTTGGCCGCCGTGACCTCGGCGGTACTGGCCTTTGATTCATGGAAAAGCCGGTCAAGTACCCTGCCCTATTCTGCGGCATGGGCGGCGCTGACCGTCGTTTCCATAACCCTTGCGATATGGGACGGGCCGAATAGAATGGCTCGGGATATCGTCTGGCGGGGGTATCCGGTTATTGCCGAACGCGACTCGCGATACGCGCACCTGATGATGGTGCAGAGGGAGGGGGAAAGCACACTTTTTATCAACGGCGCCCCGGCGCTTACATCGCCCGGAAGCCCGTCGGACGAGACGCTGGCCTACCTTGCGCTCACCGTAAACCCGCGCGCCAAGCGAGTACTACTGGTCGGCGGCGGCCTTACGACGGTCGGCGCAAAACTGCTCGACGGGCCCATCGAAAGGCTCGATTACTGCCAGATAGACCCCGTCGCCATCGAAATGGAGAAACTCATATCCTCCCCCGTCCAGCGCGATCCGCGAGTACACCTCCACATCGAAGACGGCAGGCGATTCATACGCAACGCCAAACCGAAATCCTTCGACCTTGTGGTGCTCGATGTCGGCGACCCCGACACCCTGGCACAGAATCGTTACTACACGGTCGAGTTTTTCAGGCAGGTAAGCCAAATTCTTTCAAATAAAGGTGTAATAATTTTCGGCGTGGGCGAATATGCGAATTATATCAGCAACGATCAGGCATCGTTTTTATTATCGATAAAAAAATCATTAGGGAAAGTCCTCCCGTCAACCCATTTTTATCCCCTCGATAGATTTTACTTCACAGCTTCCTATTTTAATGTACCGCTAGAAACTCCGGAACAAATAATCATAAGGCTCAAAGAACTTGGATTAAATGGCTTGTATTTCCGCTCTGAAAAGTTACGCTACGATCTCACCAAAGAACGCTATAAACCGTTTTACGAAGCTATAAACCGCATAGGACACGTCTCCGACAACGTTGATTATCGACCGATCGGCTATGCTTACCGAACAAATGTATGGTTAAGTCAATTTCGCGGCGGAATTAAAAACCGGAATGATCGGCAATTTCTATTCAAACCTGTATTTCTCATTCTGTTGTTCATAATCCTTGTTATTATTTGGCTCCTTTCAGGCAAAAAAGGGCGCTCATGGAGTCTGGTACCTTTAATATTCGGAGTGGGGTTTGCAGGGATGGCAGTGGAAGTAGCCGCCATATACGCCGTTCAAACAAGCTTTGGAGCGCTTTACGGATATATAGGAATAATTATAACGATTTACATGATTGGATTAAGTTATGGTGCAGCCGTCTCATGTAACAAAAGCGGAGAAATATTCAGGAGGAAGTTCATTTTATTTTATTTCCTGTTTACTTTATGGATTTACGGAGCTGATGGTATGTCTACAGGTTCTTTCGGGATTGAAAGAATTTTACTCTTATCCATAGAAGTTTTTATGGCATCATGGTTGGCAGGTCTTATTTTCGGAGTTGCGGCCCTGGTTGGAGAGAAAACGGAGAGCGAACCGGGCAAACTGGGCGGATTATTAAATTTCGCAGATTTGATTGGCGGCGCTTTGGCGGCTTTAGCGCTTCCCCTTTTAATTATACCAATACGTGGCGCCTCTTACGCTATGAAAATTACTGCTCTATTATTGATAACCGTCGGTCTTTTGGGTGCCTTATATATATGGTTGAAAGAAAGAACTGAGGGAACTCATGGAACAAAAACAGAATAAGGTCAATTCAAGGAGAACCATAAGCTTTATAGCGGGAATAATTCTTTTTCTCATAGTGCTTTTTGCCCCTGCTCCCGACGGTTTAAGCGTCGAGGGCAAGCGAGTGGCGGCGATGGTGCTTCTGATGGCGTGCTGGTGGATAGGGGAAGCTATCCCTATAGGCATCACGGCGCTTGCGCCTCTTGTGTTATTGCCTCTGATGGGCGCAATCAGCGCCAAGGAGGCCAGCACGCCTTATGCCAACCACAACATATTTCTCTTTATGGGCGGTTTTTTTATAGCTATGGCTATGCAGAAATGGAACCTGCACCGCCGCATAGCGCTCTCGATAGTCGGCGCGATAGGTTTCAAGCCACGCCGGATAGTGCTTGGCTTCATGGTGTCGACGGCTGCGCTGTCGATGTGGATATCGAATACCGCCACAACGCTGATGATGGTGCCTATTGCAATGGCCCTAATGGCGCATTTCGAAGGAGAAGGCGACGGCGCCCGACTCGTGGCCAATCTCGGTCCCGCGTTGGCGCTTGGTATCGCGTATTCGGCAAATGTAGGCGGTATGGGCACGTTGGTAGGCACTCCACCGAACATCATATTCGCAAAAATCGCCCAGGAAATCGTTTTGGATTATGAGGTGAATTTCCTCGGGTGGATGGTCGCCGCGCTTCCTTTCGTGATCGTTTTCATTCCGATAATGTGGCTGCTGCTCACCATGGTGATGTATCGCGTGCCATCGAGCGGCGGGTCGGGAAAGAAAATCATCGAAATGGAGCTTGCCAGGCTCGGCCCGATGTCGCGCGGTGAGAAGATGGTGATGGTCGTTTTTTGCACGACGGCGCTTTTGTGGATCACCCGCGCGGGAATAAGCCAATTGAATATACCCGGCTGGGCGGCGCTGTTTCCGCATCCCGGCTACATCAAGGACTCGACCGTGGCAATAGCGATGAGTTTATTGATGTTTCTTTTGCCTGTGGATATCAAACGCGGTGAATTTTTGCTCGATCTCGAATGGGCGCTCAAAATACCATGGGACGTAATCCTGCTGTTGGGCGGTGGGTTCAGCCTTGCGCACGCCGTCGCCGCCAGCGGGCTTGGAGAATGGATCGGAGGAGCGTTCGAGCCGATGCTGCATTTGCCGACAGTGCTGGTAATCGGGATTATTTGTCTGATAATAAGCCTTGCCACAGAGGTGATGAGCAATACCGCCACTGCGACTTTGTTTCTCCCGATACTCGGAGCCATGGCGACAAAAGCGGGTATACATCCGCTGCTATTGATGATTCCCGCAACGCTGGCGGGCAGCTGCGCATTTATATTGCCATCAGGCACTCCGCCCAACGCGATAGTTTTCGCCACCGGTGGCGTGACGTTGCCGCAAATGTCCCGTACAGGGATATTATTCGACTTGTTGGCCGTGGCGATTTTGGCCGTGATCGTTCCCGTTCTTACATTGCCCATGCTTGGGTTATAAATGAAAGATGCTTATTTTCTTAACGCACTGCAATGGAAAAGGGAGATAAACTAAACGAACCGGTTCTAATCCGGCCGGGAGCATTCAGCACCAAAACGAAAGTTCGTCCAAAAGTGGTAATGGCGATTCTTCCTCCCTACGTGCGTCTGGCTCGAACACTGGCAAGGGCGAAACGACGAAAGCATCTCCTGGCATGGAGCGGATTGTGGCATGTGCCCGACAAACGCGGCGGGTTTTCGATAACCGGCCCGGCAGTAGGCGCACCCGTTGCGGCGACGATGCTCGAAAACTTGATCGCAAACGGAGCTAAAAAAATTATCGTCGCCGGCTGCTGCGGCTCCATACGGACGGATCTGAAAATTGGGGATATTGCTTTGCCGACCGGCGCAATTTCCGAAGAAGGCACAAGCGCCCATTATCATCCTGACCGATTTCCTCCCGAAGCCGACCCCGAGCTGACCGAAATGATAGCCTCGATTGCGGAAGAACGGGGCTGGCCGACTAAAAAAGGCGTGGTTTGGACTACCGACGCGCCATATCGGGAAACTCACGAAAAGGTCAGGAATTACGGCGAACAAGGCGTGCTGGCCGTCGAGATGGAATTATCGGCGTTGTTCACCGTAGCCAGGTTCAGGGGAGCTCAACTGGCGGCGGTGCTTGCGACCAGCGATGAGCTTGCAAGCCTCGAATGGAAACCGGGATTTTTCAAACCGGCGTTTATAAAAGCTACAACCAGGGCAATACGACTGGCAATCAATACTGCCGCGAAAATCTAAGGGCAAAACCCCGCGTTTGTCGAGCAGATAAACTGCTTACACTTTCTCGAGAATTGAAATGACCATTGACGCTTCTTCGATGCCTATGTTCCCGCCTCCGTTTTCGCACATTCCGATACGTGGATTGTCGATTTGTCTTTTGTCGGCCTCACCACGCAACTGCCATACGATTTCGGCCATTTGCCCTATTCCGGTCGCGCCGACGGGATGGCCTTTGGCCTCGAGGCCGCCGGAAGTGTTCACCGGCAGTTTCCCTGTGAGCTGTGAATGTCCCTTCTCGATGAATTCTCCACCCTCACCTTCGCCGCAGAATCCCATATCCTCATAAGCCCTGATCTCGCTCCAGGCGCTGGCGTCGTGCACCTCAGCGACGTTGATATCCTCCGGGCCGAGCCCCGCTTTTTCATATATACGCTTCGATAGCCTCACTCCGAGGTCCGGGGCGTCCATCGCCCTGTCCATACCGCTCCCCAGCTCAATAGCGCGGATTTTTATCGGTTTCGCCGGCCCCACACGTTTGAGGTAATCTTCGGAACAGAATACCGCCGCCGCCGCGCCGTCGCCTACCGGGGAACACATGGGCCGGGTGAGTGGATACGCCACTTCCGGCGCTGCGAGCACTTCCTCGACCGTCATCGCCTTCTGATATTGCGCATAGGGATTGAGGGATCCGTTCGTCTGGTTCTTGCCGGCCACCATCGCCAACTGCCGCTGCGTCAGGCCGTATTGGTCCATCCACATCTTTGCGCCCATTGCATAAACGTCCATAAACGCCGAGCGTTTTTTCTTGGGTTTGCCTCCCGATTCCTCATCCTTTTCCTTTTCGCCCTCTTCTTTTTGGCCGGACATCCCTTTAATCGCCTTCATTACTTTTTCCATTACCTCGACATCCATGGATGAACTGAAAAGCGAAAGGCGCTTTTCCCTATCCTCCATGTACATCTTCTCCATCCCCAAAGCCAGGCCGATGTCGTGAAGACCCAGCGCGATGTCCATCCACAACACCTGCGCGGCGGTCGAACTGGAAGCGCAAGCGTTCTCGACGTTGGTGACCGGAATGTCGCCGATGCCCATCGAGCGCAAAACCACCTGGCCGCGAATGGATTCCTGCCCGGTAACTATCCCCTGATAGGCATTGCCCACTGCGGCGACCTGGATGTCCTTTCTTTCAAGTCCCGCGTGATTGAGCGCCGCGTCAGTCGCCTCGGTAACCAACGATTTCATGTTTCTATCCAGATACTTGCCGAAGCGCGTCATACCCACGCCTATGATATAAACGTTTTTCATTCAGGTTATACCTCCCGATTCGGTTTGTGTTTCCGTTTCCGTTGATACAGTGTAAAGTTAAGTGCTAAAATCGCAACAAACAACTATTCATCCATACAATAGATTATCTCTACATTCCTTCAACTACGAGATAACAAGGAGAGGAAAAATGAGTGAAGAAAAAATACACCCCATGGTACGCGATCACGAGGTATTTTTGGCCGCCGGCGTTTACGACGCACTAAGCGCGAAGCTTGCGGAGCGCGCCGGTTTCAGAAATGTTGTGCTGACGGGATTCGGGGTTGCGGCTTCTTTGATAGGAGAACCGGATTTCGGAATATTGACCCAAACGCAAATCCTGGACACTGCATGGCGTGTTATCAACGCGGTGAATATCCCCGTCGTGGTGGACGGCGATACCGGCTACGGAGGCGCTTTGAACGTCATGCGCATGGTGGAGGAACTTATCCGAATGGGCGCACGGGGGGTATTGCTCGAGGATCAAACATGGCCCAAGCGTTGCGGGCACATGAAAAACAAATCGGTCGTCACGATGGAAGACCATATCGCCAAAATCGAAGCGGCGGTGGAAGCTCGCGGCGACGCGCCGTTCGTCATAACCGCCCGCACCGACGCCCGCGACCCGCTTGGACTCGATGAGGCAATAAGGCGGGGAAAAGCTTACAAGGAAGCCGGCGCAAACATGATTTTTATCGAGGCGCCCAAATCCGTCGAAGAACTGAAGCGAATTGCCGCCGAAGTCCCCGGGCCGCTGGTAGTTAACAACATCGAGGGGGGGCAGACTCCCATATTACCTCTCAAAGAAATTCGTGAACTGGGCTTCATAAGCGTCGGATACGTGTTATCGGGCCTGTTCGCCGCAGCCAAAGCTTTGTCGGATACATACGAATACCTCATCGAGCACGGTGACACTTTCGGCATTCAAGATAAAATGATGACTTTCGACGAGTTCACAAAAATGATCGGCCTCGAAGAAAAATATCATCTCGATGAAAAGTTCAAACCATGATTTTACAGGGAGTATTTTTCCCTCAGGAATACTCGACTCTTACGCCTTCGGCGGGTTTGGTGGTCATCAACTTAGCTTCTTTATCGAATATTTCTCTATATGCAATAACTACTTCTTTTTCTATTCGTGACACGGCTTCCGCTTTCGCCAAAGCTACTATGGCTCCTCCGAACCCTCCTCCGGTCAGCCGTGCGCCCAGCACGCCGTCAATCCGGTTGCACGAATCCACGAGAAAATCCAGTTCCGGAATGCTTACTTCGAAATCAACGTGCAGGCTTTCATGGCTCTGGGTCATAAGACTCCCGAACTCATCAAAACGCCCTTCGCGAAGGTGTCCGGAGGCCTCATGGACGCGGTGATTCTCGGTCACCACGTGCCTGACCCTTCTGTTGAGCGGTTCCGGCAGGCTTTCCACTTTATCTATATCTTCAACGCTAATATCCCGCAGGCTTTTGGCCCCCAGTTTATTCGCCGCTTCTTCGCATTCTTTTCGCCTCTTATTGTAAGCGCTTCCGGCAAGTTTCCTTTTTACGCCGCTGTCGATTACTACAATCACATAATCATCGTTTTCAAAAGGCACCATATCGAAGTTTAAATCGTTGCAGTCTATATAAAGCGCCTTACCGCTTTGCGCCAACGCGCTGGTCATCTGATCCATGATTCCGCATTTCATTCCGACGAAATGGTTTTCGGCGAGTTGGCAGGTTAAAGCGATTTGCTTGCGGCTAAGAGGCAGTCCGCAAAACTTGAGCAAAAGAAATGCCGTCGCTACCTCGATAGCCGCCGAACTCGACAGTCCGCCGCCCAATGGCACGTTACCATGATAGTGGATTTTCACTCCGGGGACGTTGCAGCCGCCTCCTCTATGCGCCCATATCACCCCGATGGGGTAATCCGCCCATGTACCGGTGCGCCTGGTCGGTTTATCTATCGACACGTGTTGTGTCATGTTGGCGCTGGACAACTCGATACCGCCGGTAGTGGGCTTAGCCGCGGCCCATATTCTACGCTCGACGGCCATGGGCAGCACCCATCCCCGGTTGTAGTCGGTGTGTTCCCCTATGAGGTTGACGCGGCCGGGAGCGCTCACGGCCAATTCAGCCTCCTGGCCGAACACAGATTTAAATTCCGCCAAAATGTCAGGATTCCAACTCATAATTTCTACCAAGCATATCCATCAACCTGTCAGGGCGATCCGTTATAATCCCATCAACACCATAATCGATCAGCATTTTCACATCCGCCGGAGTATTTGCCGGCCATGCAATAACAACCTTTCCCTTTTGATGCCATCCGTCCACCAGTGGTTTCGACACCATCCCTATTTCGGGATGAACGGCGTCGGCTCCTCGCAAAGGCGCAAACCAGAATTTTCGTAACCACCATGCCGCATCCTGTTGAACCAATACCCCCGTATTAAACTCGGGCGCCACTTCGTTTATCCGCGCCAGCCGCATCGGATTGAAGCTCGAAATTATTGCGTTATCGACCAGACCTCGCCGTCTTAAAGCCTGCGCCACATGCGATTCAAGACCGTCGTTGCGGGCATTTTCACCCTTGAGTTCGATATTTATTATCAACCTGTCCTGAATAAGTTCCAGTACTTCATCGAGACTGGGTATCCTTTCTCCCCGGTATCGCTGGTGAAACATCGCGCCGACGTCAAACTTTTTAAGTTTATCAAGAGAAGTGCCTTCCACCCATCCCCAACCGCCTGCGAGCTTATCCAGGCGGTAATCATGAAATACAACCGCCTCGCCCGAGGCGCACGGCATAACGTCGAACTCGACGCCATCAATCCCCATCGATAAGGCAAGCTCAAAGCTGGATAACGTATTTTCAGGAGCAAGTCCACGCGCTCCGCGATGTCCGAAAACTAAAACCCCTTTCCGCCGGGAGGACAAAATCCTGGACAGAAACTCGCTCGTGTGTTTCTTATACATCATACTTGATGAATTGTCAATAGGCGCAAATACTTTCTCGGGATATGGATACCTTGGCCACAATCGCCGACTCGACCGCTACGCCCGGCGGCAAGGACGCAACCGATGCAATATGCCTCCGATAGCGTTTAGAATAAATAGCCGACAGTGAGCCGTCAAGCACGGTTTCCCCGAAAACCGACACGTTTCAGTTTCAATGGATATAATTGAAAAGCCATCCCGACCGTGGTACACTGGAATTTCACAAGGGAAAATAGGCATGGTTCTTTCAAAATTATCGATGGGCGCCGACAATCTCACGTACGTTTTGGCTTACGACAAGGGTCGTGAGTGCGTGTTCATTGACCCGGTCGATACCGAATTCCTCGCATTGAGAGAACTTCGCAACTAATGGTAAACGAGCCGATCATCATTTCCCTTGACGATATCTCGCCGGAACAAGGTGTTTCCCTGGTGGGCGGAAGGGCTGCTACGCTCGCTTCCCTGGCGAGTGCCGGATTCCCCATCCCCGACGGTTTCGTGGTTACCGCCGAAGCATGGCGGCGTTGCATCGAGTCGGGCGAAACGTGGCGGGAAATACCTCATCTGATGGATGGAATAGCCGACATCGACGAGGAAACCTTCTGCAAGCGAGCACTTGGGATAAGAGAAATCATCGATTCATATTCTCTTCCCGAACCGCTGATCGATGCAATCGGGGAAGCATACGTCAACCTCGGCGCCGGTGACCGATACGCCAATGTCGCTCTTCGAAGTTCCGTCGCTTCGCCCGAAAAGAGCGGCACTTTGCCCTCCGGGCTTTTCGACTCGTTTCCGGCGGTACAAGGCGCCGAGGAAGTTATCGCTGCGCTTAAACGAGTGTGGGCGGGCGCCTTTACAGATCGGGCGCTACGCCATCTCATCCGGGTGGGCTTGATGCACCGGCCCTGGCGAATGGCGGCCATAGTGCAACTGGCGGTACCGGCGGATGTGACCGGAATATTGCTTTCATACGACACACAAACGGGAAATTTAAACAACACCGTAATACGCGCCGTTAAAGCCGGTAGCGAAAAGCTTCCGGCAGGGCAAAAACAATCGGAAGTCTTCGTGGTGAATCGCGCCGATTGGCAGCTTGAAGAACGGCGCCTGGCCGGCCAAAATCCCTCCGGCCTTTCGGAGGAACTTGCTTGTTCCCTGGCACGTTTCGGATCGCGCATCGAGGAGCATTTCGGGCATGCCGTGGAGGTCGATTGGTGCGCGGTGGAAGGGAAGTTTTTCGTGCTGGATGCAAAATTGCCAGCGGATCAACTTGCAAGGCGCACGGAAATAACATGGTCAAGGGCCGGTCTTGCCGAGATGATGCCAGGGTCTATGACGCCTTTCACCAAAAGCTTAATAATACCGCTGTTAGAAGAAACCGCTCATAAGGCCATGAGATCGGTGGGCATCAAGGTTTCCGATAATGCCATATTTTACGCTGACATTTATGGCCGCCTTTACGAAAACTCGGCGCTATTGCGCGATCACCTCTCGGGCTGGGCGCCGACATACCCGGATATTGTACCACAGGCTTATCCTCCGGGTTGCGATGAAGAATCAGAAAACGCTCCGGGTTTGATCGGTAGTTCAATACTGGTTGCTCGATCCCAATTTCGTCTGCGACTTTTGGATGCGAAAGTCACGAAAATTCCGGCGGAGTTGAAATTGTTGCCGGATCGAATCGCGAGAGATGACCTTCGCGGCAAAAGCGACGCCGCTTTGCATATTCTTTTCGATGAAATTTACGCTTCCATAAAACCGGCAGTGCAAGTATGGCTCGAATCGGCGCTGGTATCGATATTGTCTCATTCGACCCTGAGAAACATTCTCGATTGTTGTGGCGTCGACAACTCCCGTGGAGTTCATGCGGAGTTACTGGCAGGTTTCGGCGATACGGGTGTGGCGGCTGATGCATGGAAGCTGGCGCGGCTCGCCGCATCCATCGGGGACATACCGGACAAATTGAAAGAAGCGACAAGCTGGAACGAAATCGAATCTTACCTGTCTCGAATCGAGGGCGGTGAACTTTTCTCGAAACGCCTCAATAAATTCATCGGCAAATACGGCCATCATTGCCTGGCTCCCTTCGAACTATCGCTGCCGAGGTGGCGCGAAGAGCCGGCGGAAATTTCAAACTTATTGAGCACGTTGGTCGATGCGGGCGAAAGCCCTGACCCTGATTCGAGAAAAGAAACCGCCGCCGCCAAGGCCAGGGAAGTCGCTCGAGGCCTTAAAAACAGCATGGGCTTTTTCGGAACTTTGCTTTTGGATATTTCACTGAGGCAGGCAAACCGCGCGGATAATCTGGGAGCGATTATTAAAGAACATTTAACCAATACGCTGGAAACTATGCGGACATTGGCGCTGGAGATAGCCGGGCGTTTTCGAGATCGGGGGGAAATATCCGAAAAAAACGACATCTTTTTTCTCACGATGGATGAGGTTAAAAAAGTACTCGCGCTGGAAGCGCTTCCGGGAAAAATTAGCGATCTGGTCGAAGAACGCACGGAGGAGTTCAATAATTTAATGGAGAGAAAGCATGTCCCCGTTACGACTTCCGGCAAAAAATCCCGGCCACTTGAACAAGATCGCTACACAGCAGAAATCTTGATTGAAGCTTATGACCTGTCCGGCGGCATTTATACCGGCCCGGCCAGGTTGATCCCCGATGTGGGCGCCATACAATCCTTACGGCGCGGTGAAGTGTTAGTAGTGCCGGAAGTGATTGAAACTTTTGCTCCACTCATCACGACAAGCGGCGCGGTGGTAACCGAAGCAGGCGGTTTCATATCGAGCGCGGCGATGCTATCGAGACGGTTCGGAGTACCTTGCGTAGGGGGCGCAGAGGATATATGCAACCTTATAAAGAACGGGGACATCATAACAGTTGACGCAATCAAAGGGAAAATTGTCGTAAAATCATCTTCCGAATACCATGAAGCAGGCGAAATGGATAACTCCGAAAACACCTAAAAGGAGCTGTTAATGCCCACCTTGAAGGTATTGGCTATAAGCTCGAGCCCACGCAAAGACGGCAACTCCGACCTGCTTGCAAAAGAGGCGATGCGCGGCGCGCGCGAAGCGGGGACCGATGTCGAATACGTCAGAGTGATCGATCTGAATATATCTCCATGCCGCTCTTGCGGATATTGCGAGAAAAAAGGGGTATGCTCCATCAAGGACGATTTCCCACCATTAATGGAGAAAATGCTTGCGGCTGACTTGTTGATTTTCGCCACTCCCATATACTTTATGTCGGTCGGCGCGTGGGGAAAGATGGTGATAGATCGTTGCCAAACGCTATGGGCGCGCAAGTATGTGCTCGAAACGCCGAATCGCTCCTCTGACGGCAAGGTCTGGGCGGGCATGTGCATAGCGGTGGGAGGATCGCGAAGTTTAAAGATGTTCGACTCGATTCGATTGACGATGAAATATTTCTACGATGTTTTGGAGATCGACGAGACGGAGGAAATCTTTTATAATCAGCTTGATAGAAAGGGCGCGGTAAAAGAGCATCCCTCGGCGTTGGAGGATGCATTCGAAAAAGGAAAAAGCTTTATAAAACGACTTCAGGAATATAATCAAATTTGATTCAGGAAAAAAGGATGAGTGAAGAAGCAAAACTTTGGGACATTATCATAGTGGGTGGCGGACCTGCGGGCGTAGCGGCGGCCATATACACAGGCAGGAGTTTACTTAAAACCGTCGTCATCGAAAAAGCCATAATGGGCGGAAACGTCGTAAACACCGAACGCATCGAGAACTACCCCGGATTCCACGGTGGCATCGAGGCGTTCGAGTTGGCGGCCAAATTCAGAGATCACGCGGCGGAGTTCGGCGCGGAAATAAAAAACGAGGAAGTACAAGGCATAACGCTAGAAGGCAACCTGAAAATAATTGAAACCAATCAAGGCTCCTGCCGGGGCAAGGCGGTGATAATCGCTACGGGGCTGATTCCTACCAAACTGGGCGCTTCCGGCGAGGATAAGTTCTGGGGTCGTGGAGTCAGCGCATGCGCCACGTGCGACGGGCCGTTTTATAAAGACCTCGTTGTGGCCGTGGTCGGAGGCGGGAATGCAGCAGTCGAGGAAGCGATTCACCTTACAAAATTTGCAAAAGAGGTGCATATCGTGCACCGGCGAGACCAGCTCAGGGCGATAAAACTCCTGCAGGAAAGGGCGTTCGCGGAACCTAAAATAAAGTACCAATGGAACAGCGTCGTCAAGGAAATATACGGTAGTGACGTCGTCGAAGGGATCGAGCTTGAAGATGTACGCACGCATGAGACGCGTAAACTTGCAGTGGACGGCACTTTCATATACGTAGGCCTGAAGCCCATCTCGGATTGGGTCGGGCAAATGGTTCAAAGAAATAAGCAGGGATACATACTGGTGGATAAAGACATGCAAACCAACGTTCCCGGTATATTCGCCGCAGGCGACGTTGTGAACCCCGATTACCGGCAAGTGGTAATCAGCGCCGGGGAAGGCGCTCGGGCGGCCCTGGCCGTAGAAAAGTACCTCACCGAGCATTGGTCAAGTTAAGGCATGCGGCCACTTGACATGAGAGCCGTTTCGCTTTAGATGTCCTCTTAAGATGTCGATTTTACAAGACACTCACGCTGAGGAGGAGCATGATGAATAGACCGGAAATACCAGACGATATCACTCCGGAGAAATTCTTTATGCAATTTGTGCCGAGTCAATTCGAGAAAAATAAGTCCTCGCTGCCTAAAGAGGCTTTCGAGCTTAAAGCTGCAATTACATTCGAGTTGACCGGACCCGAAGGAGGAATATGGACGCTTATGATGGACGAAGGCGAACTGGTGGGCGTTAGCGGCGATTCCCCGCACAAAATCGTGAAAATCGTACAAACTATCGATGATTGGCGCAGCGCTATCCGTGGAGAAAAGGGATTTCGGTTTAACATGCCGGCCAAAGGATCGAGCGGAGGACCGACCGGGTCTCGTAGCGCGATATTAAACCAGCAGAAGATCGACAGGCTTAAGGACATTGAAGGCTCGATAAAGTTCCGGCTAATCGACCCCGAAAAAGGCGATTGGGAAATCGCGGCGGTGTTCGAGTCAGGCGATCCTGCGGAATCCGAAACGGGAAAAGAACCAAATTGTACCATTACTCTGAGCGCTGCGGACGCCGCCGCGATGCGCAAGGGAGAGCTCAATCCACAGACCGCATTCATGTCCGGGAAAATACATATCAAGGGCGATATAGGTTTCGCCATGCAGATCGGTACCGCCCTGATGTTGTGAATATAACCGGGAGATATGCCCATGAAAATTCGTTTAACCGCGCTTGCGTTTTTCCCGATTATAACGGCAGTTTTAATAGCGGCATCACCCGAGAACAATCGTGCCGACATCAAAGCGGCGTTTCGGCGCCCCACAATACCGCCGGGTGAAACACTTATATACCGGGTTACGGAAAAGAGCCGTGGCATGAGCTTTATCCCCCCGACGAAGGTAATCCAATCGGAACATCATTTGCAGATGGTCGACGCCCGGGACGGCTCGAGAATAATTCGCCATATTTGCCGCGAGATTCGCAAAGACGGTGTCGCTTTGAGGTGGGAATTCGATTATTTAGACGCCGTGACAGGTGTACAGGCGTTGGGTTACGTATTGGAAAAACTTTCTCCTGAGAAAGATACGTACTACTACGAAGAATCGGTGTTTGACGAGCCTATTCTTAAGTTACCACCGGACATTGTGCATGTGCTGAGCGTGCCTTTTCTTCTGTCGGGTATCGACTTCGCTCCCGACAAGCGATTCTCCATGCATATCTGGACGGAGGAAGGAAAACCCGCGAGGATACTGATGAATGTTTGCGGCAGCGAGCGCGTCAAGGTGCCTTGGAAAACCGTCGAGACATGGAAAATATGCATAAGAATAGACAACAAAAGCATGCCGAAATTCGGCGGCGCATTAGCGAAAGTCATCGCAAATTTGCTCCCCAAGTTTACAATTTGGTTCGAAAAGAATCCGCCTCACAGGCCGGTGAAATTGCATGGAGTCTTCGGACCGCTCACACCGGGAAAACCGGAAATCATTCATGAGCTTATAAAAGTCGTAAGTAGGAAGAGTCCGCTTTAAGTAAACAACATTGCAGCGAAAGTCACGGCGCTTCGCGTGGATTCGTCGAACCAGTGAGAATGATGAAGGACGGTACCTTCGGCTTTTTCGATAAGTTTCAGCATGATATACATGGGCGGCATGCCGCATATATTTCGCCGGTCACCTTCCGCCGCGACGTAATCGAAGAATTCCTCGGCGCCTTTCGCAGCCGCATCAAGCATCTCGACATCCTTTGCCTTGCAGGCTTCAATGTCAGCCGGGAGCACCGGCTCGGGGTGGCCGTAACGCGGCCCGATATGCGCGAGATCGCCTCCCACTATATAGGTAATTGTTCTTTCGTCTTTATCGACGACCTTCTGAAACGCATCGAGGAATTCAGCAATTTGCTTGTCTTCCGAAGGGCTCGAACGGCTCTGCACGTAATCCGAAAAGCCGCCTATCAGGATGGGCACCACCTTCGCCGTATCGTCCCCCAGCAGGTGTTTTAGAAATACGGCCTGGAACTCGATGCTGTGCTCGGTCCGGTGGACCATATCGTCCATCAGCCACGGCGGCGAGTATGTGTCCGTAAGTCTATCTATAAATTCATTGTCCGTGTCTGGAATCCCCAGCGGCGTGGCGTAATCTTTTCGCGATATACTTATGGGGCCGGCGGTTTGATTATGCGCGGTCCCCAGCAGGACGAACAATTCAGCTCGAGGTTGACTTTTTAAGCTGTTATACGCCCATGCGAAAGTGGGTCCGCCGCTTTTCACGTCGATGTGCGGAGCGAGCACCCCACGCACAAATGCGGACTCATCGCCGGCGTTTTCCTTCGGACCTGACGGATCGCGGTAGAAACCGTCCAGCATTTCGGCCAATTCATCCGGCTCGGTCGGGTAAGCCTGACCCGCGTGAAAAGGTTTACGCAACCTGATTTGCTTCCAAAACCTTTTATCAAGCTCGACCGTTTCACGGTACCGCGGGCTGTCGAGGAGCAGGTTGGAGTCCAACTCTTCAATTATTTTCGTTATTTCATCAATCGGTACGAGCTTGCCTCCCATCGCACGGGTCAACTCGACCTGCATATCGCGTATGCTGCGAGTGCCGTCCAGCATTCGCAAAAACGGCTCGAGTTCCGCAGGCAACATCACCGGAGCCGCCTCACGGGTTTGATCCTGTGCCACGATATAATCTCGGCCCTCGACTTGGGTTATCATCAGCATCAAGGGACGAAGTTTAATTTTTTCCTCGGGATCCATAATCAGTTTTTGCCACCGATACAGGTATGCGACCGTTACACCCTGACCGCTCTTTCGATGGTGACTCGTTTGGGCGAAACTCTCAACCGGTAGCACCCGTTAAGGTTTTCCTCGATGAGGTTGCGGTCCATGCCCACACGGGTCAATTGCGTCCGAACTTTGTATACGAGTTTATGGACGTTGGAATTTGTCACATGAGGAGTCGTCCACGGAAGTTTGTCCAAAAGCTCCTGTATCGTCACCCACCCCATCTGGGCGGAATCTTTCCCCTCAATGTCCTGACTTTTCATGTACTCGGCCAATATCAGCACCATGTGAAAAGGCATGGCGGGGAGTTTCAACAGCTTCTCGTCACCGACGCCATGTTTCACGATCAACACTCCGTTGCTTATCTGGCTGCCGGGATTTTCCACTATGCGACATTGCAAGCCCGAAGCAGGCAGTCGCTGGGCCACGTACGGCGTTTCTTCTTCTTTCGGTTTCCATTCCGGCGGTTTTTTTTCTTTGTGCTCTTCCGCTTCAAGAAATTGAAGATGTTCCTTAACCGTGCTCACCAGGCGCGGGTCTCGAGCCCTTTCGAGAAAACGATCGGCGGTATTGACAACCTCCTCCATGCGATCCCATGTCTTCTCCCTCATGGTCAGCTCGATAAGACTCGCCAGCACAAAGGTATGCCTGGGCCATAAATCGAGTGCCCCGAGATAAGAGTTCATGGCTTCTTCGACGTCTCCCACGCTTTCCGCAAGTATGCCTTCGGAGGCCACCAGGTTGGCCGCGGCTATTTCCGGAGGAAGATCGGATCGGCCTATGCCGAGCGGCGGCAAAATAAGGCGCGCTATACGCTCGAAAGAATTCCGGTCGCGCCATATCCATCTTTCTGCGCGGCGCAATGTCCGGCCGGCGTTTTGGAAATTGCCCATCCTGACCTGCCTCAGGGCTTCCGCTTCAGGTCTGAGAATCGGCCTGGCGGCAAAGTGCAGAAACAACCCCGCGAATACGCCGCCGACCGCTCCAAATATCACTCCAAGTGCTGCGCCTATCGGCCCGTAAAGCATGCCGTCAGGATGAAAACCAAAACCCAGACCCAAAATAACGCCCACTACCACGGCAGCATATGGCAGCCGGTCACGCTGAACCGCCGGAACTCCCGTCGAGCGATAAAGAGCCTCAACACACTCCGCCACGAGACCCGGTACGCCAAGGTCGAACCTACCGGAACCGATATCGAAGCCACTGTTGTGATATACGGCTTCCCCTCCCCGGCGTTTATATGAGGTTTCATCTCTCTCAGTCACTACAAACCAAACTCCGAAACAGTAGACTACTTCACAAAACACCCAAAATTAAGGCTTCATTTTTTATACTTGATAACCGGTGTCTTTGGAGAGATACCCAACTCGCGCAGCTTTTTCCTTAACGTATTGCGATGTATGCCCAAAGCTTTTGCGGCCTTTACCTGATTGCCACCCAACCTGTCCAACACCAACTGTAACAGAGGCCGCTCCATCCTCGCCAATATCAACCGGTACAACTCCCCCTCGGGAAGCTCATCAATAGTTTCCACCAGCGGCGCCAGCTTGGCGTCCACGTAAGCGCGGTCGATCGTCACTCTC
>CAZDAF010000020.1:0-22748 GCA_964503115.1 uncultured bacterium | reverse complement strand
TATAAGTATTACAACCAGTTGGTGCTTTTTCACTTACATTAACCGGGAATCAGGGTCAAAAGACCTCCAGTGTTGACAAATGTTGCGAAAAGGAGTATAATTGCCCCTCAAGTAATATAGAGTCCGGGGGGTGCCCCGGACTTGCCGTTGAAGTTGGAAAAAAAAAGGAAGAAAGGAGTTAGGAAATGAGGGCGAAAAGTCTTGTATCTGTAGGAGTCATACTTGCGTTAATTACGGCGGTAAGCATAGCGCTGGCTGCGGGAAGCGGTGTGGTGCAAGAAAACACCATGGGGAATAAGAAAAGCGGGAATTACGCTTCAGGCGAGCTTGATTGGAGTACACAAATCATCAAATCCGTCGGTTTCGGCGCCGTTAACCCGAAATCCATGCATGTGGGCCAGGCTCGCGTAATGTGCCTGCGCGCCGCGACGGTTACCGCTCAGCGCAACCTCCTCGAGATAGTCCAAGGCGTCAATATCGACAGCGAAACTACAGTCGAGAACTTCATGACCACCTCCGACGTGGTCAGAACCAACGTTCGCGGAGTGCTGCGCGGCGCTCAGCAAATAGGCCAACCGGTGTACAAAGCCGACGGAACTTGCGAAATCACCCTCGGAATGAGGGTCACCGGCGACCTCGCAGATGTGCTCTTGCCTCCCCCGAACAACTTCGGTGGCAGCCAGAACGAGGTTCCCGCCGGTCCCCAGAAGGTTTACACGGGACTGGTTATCAATGCCTTCGGGCTCGGAGCCGTACCTGCCATGGCGCCCAAGGTTGTTGATGAAGATGGAAACGAGGTTTACGGCAGCTCATTTATCTCCCGCGAGTACGCCGTCGAGCAGGGCGTGGTCGGTTATGCCAAAAGCGTCAACCAGGCCAAAGACAACCCCCGCGTAGCCGGTAGCCCGCTTGTTTTGCAGGCGGTGAAGGCTTCCGGATCAACAAAGGCTGACATCGTCATTACCAATGCCGACGCGGCCAAGCTTAAAGACACCAGCATAGACTGGAGTTTCCTCAAAGAATGTAAAGTTATAATCGTCCTTTAATTGCGCTCCGAAAAAATGGGGTAGCGGCTTGGGACGGGCGTCGGCGCTCGTTTTACCGCTGCCCCGATTAGTTTAGAAAGGAGGAAGAAGCGATGAAACGTTTGATCGCATGCATGATTGCCGTAACCATGGTGGCGGTATTGGTCGGATGTCCCAAAAAAACCCGTGACCAGGTGGGGGAAATGGACACCCCCGCCCATCACGTGACCACCGCTAAGAGGTTAATCGCCTCCGGAAATTGGGAAGGCGCTCACAAGGAATACGGGTTGGCCCTGAGCCTTGACCCCAAATATGTCCCCGCACTGATCGGCGATGCCATCTATTTCGCTCAAAAAGGAGATACGGAAAAAGCCGATGAACTGCGTCGGGCGGCATCGGGAAACACCGGTGGAGACTCGAAAAAGCAACTTCTCTATTATATAGGAGTAGTAGAGTTCTATTCCTATCGAAAAGGCCCCGATTGGCTGGCAAAAGCCGAAAAGGCTTATAATAAAGCCATGAAAATCGACCCTAATAATGAATATTTACACTTCAATATGGGCAAAGCGTATATGGCGGCCCACCAGTGGATGAAAGCCGAGAAAAAGTTCTACGGAGTCATCGAGACGGATAGGGACCTCGCTGGAGATGCCGATGTTCTGTGGAAAAAAGTGCAGAAGATCAGGCGTGCCAGACCCGGCAGCGTAGCGGGCAAGAAGATTGCGCTGGTCGAAAAGATAACCAAAGCCGACGTTGCGGCCCTGTTCGTCGAAGAGATGCACTTGCCGGAACTGTGGCGCAAACGCGGGATAAAAACGTGGGAAACCCCCGGGTTCCGCACGCCGGGCGAAGCTGCAAAAGCGAAACGAGGCAAGATAATTAAAGCTTCCGACTTAGCGGGTCACCCGCTCGAGACGGACATGGTCGAGGTAATCAAGCTTGGAATCCGTGGCCTCGAGGTCGATCCGAGCGGAAGGTTTTATCCGAATAAAGCCATCACACGCGCAGAATATGCCATCATGCTGGAAGATGTGCTTGTCAAGGTTCTCAACGAACCCGGACTCAGATCGAAATACGTCGGCGAAGCCGAAAGTAAATTCCACGACATGAGAACGGGCCACTTCGCGTACAATGCCGCCGTCGTCGTCACCAGCCGACAAATGCTCGAGCAGGACATGGAAGGAAACTTCAAGCCGCTGGATGCGGTTGACGGAGCGTCGGCGCTGTTGGCAATTCGCAAGATGATGGATTACCTTAAAATCGGCTGATATTTGTTTGGCTGAACCAATTATTAAAGGAGAGCCATAAAAGGAGCCGATCATGAAAATAGTTAAAATACTTTCCATTACGCTGGCGCTTCTCGTCACGGCGGCGATGTTCGGTGTCCTACCGGCGCCTGCCGCTTCAAAATCGAACCGCGCTCGCGTCACGTACCTGAGAGGTACCGCGTACAAGTCGAAAAATAAGGCCGGACTTGGAGCCAGACTAAAACAGAACTATTCCGTTTACGCCGGATACTACGTCAAGACCGGAGCTAAATCCAGGCTGGAACTCACGATGCCCGACGGATCAAAAATCAGGTTGGCCTCAAAAAGCGTCCTTTTTCTTTCCAGTGCGAGATTTCGCAACCGCACCCGTAACTACGAAACCCGACTCGTCTCCGGCAAGGTGTACACCAAGGCCAGACCTTCTTCGAGGAAAAACGACAGGTTCGTAGTGCGATCCGGCGGCGCCGTCGCCGGAATTCGCGGCACTTCGTTTAACACCATACTTATGCCCGACGGCGCCACTCGAGTTAAATGCTTCGAAGGCAAGGTGTGGGTCGCAAATTTCTCAGATTACACTCAGCGAATCCTGCGGGAGGGAAAGCAGGAAATTCCCACCGAAGGGCCGATAGACGCACCTGTAGTGCCGGGGCCGGAGGTAGTTACCGAGGAGGAATGGGTTCGTATTGCAAGCGCAATGATGAGCGTTACCGTCGGAGCGGACGGCACCGTGCAGGATCCGCAGCAGTTTTCGCAGGACGATACGGACGACTGGGAAGACTGGAACAGAAAACGAGACACGAGATAGTCGCATCATGATTTTTCACCGGGCCGTTGAAGCATCAGCGGCCCGGTTTTACTTTAACCCACAACAAATCAAGGAGGGAATTGCGATGCCTCCGAAGACGTTCAGGTCGTTTAAGTGCTTCCTTGGAATATGTGTTTTGGCTTTAGTCTTGACGACGATCAATGCCTGCGAAAAAGACAAGCCGACACCCACACCCCAACCCTCGAAAGCTACCGTATTGAAGGGTCGCGTGATCAACACCGCATCCGAGGTAAAAACCATGGATGGGGTTCAAATTTCCGCGATCTCCGGGGGAAATGCCGCAGGCTCGGCCAATATTAACCCCAAAACGGGAGAATATTCGATAACATTATCACAGCCGGGTACGTATGACCTGCGCTTAAAAACTCCCGGAGGAGTGGTTACTTTTTCTTACGCCGTCAAGGTGGAATCCGGGGAGACTGTGACAGCGCCCGACATCGAGCTTCCGGTGGGAGCCTTTCCGTCAACCCAACCTCAGCCTCAACCCGACGTGGTAACCACACCGACCGAACCGCCTGTGGGGGTTGATCAGGAGGCCGCAGTGCTGGAAGGCACTGTTACTCCCGCCGATGCGGAGGTCATTGTTCTGGACAACGGCAAGGTGGTGGCGCGAGCCAAGGCTTCCGGCGGGAAATTCAGCGTGCCTGACGTTTCACCCGGCCTCTATGAAGTCGAGTTTAGCGCTCCGGGATACGCGAGCGAGCGTTTGCAGAGCGTCGCCGTATCTCCCCAGGGTGCGATAACCCCTCTAAATGGTTTTCTTTTATACCAAAGTCCGCTGGACGGCGTTGATTACGATAAGGGTATCATCACCGCCACCGGTTTGGGGAAAGCCAACCCGAACATGCCGGCGCCGCAGGCGGGTCTGATGGCGTGCCGCGCGGCAAGAGCTATCGCGTATCGGAACCTGCTTGATACCCTCTTGAAACTCGAAATCGAAAAAGGCAAATCAGTACGAAATACCGATACGAGCGGCAACGTAGTATCCCAGTTGCAAGGTTTCGTAAGGGGTGCGCGCGTCGTTCGGGAAGAAAAGCGCGATGACGGTTCGTGCGAGGTTACACTTCAAGTACCGTTGCGCGGGGCGGCCGGTGTGACGAAGTTCCTGCAAAAAGCTATTAAAAAGTAGCCCTGAATCGATCAGTGTAGGGGCAATTCACGAATTGCCCCTTCTTCGAACTCTAAGGCTTTTCTTCTCAATGGAGCAGTGGAATTGAAATTTATCAGAGTTCGTATGGACAGCGGTGAGGTCATCGAGCATGATCGACCTCCGGAATATGAGCGACTCGGTGGCCGTGCTCTTACATCAACGCTGGTGTCACGCGAGGTACTTCCCGATTGTCACCCGTTGGGGCCATGCAACAAGCTTATTCTTGCGCCGGGACTGATGGTTGGCACCTCCGCCCCCTGTTGCAACAAATTGTCCATAGGCGCCAAAAGCCCGCTCACATACGGCATAAAGGAAAGTAACGTCGGCGGTCGCACCGCCTACCGTATGGCCCGGCTTGGTATCGGGGCGATAATAATCGAGGGCACCTCCGACCATCCTCATCCTCACGTAATAATCCTAAGGTCAAGAAAATCTCAAATCGAACGTGCCGACGATATTGTGGGATTAGGCAATTACGATCTTCACCGTAAGCTTCAGGAACGATATGGCCCCCACGCCGCCATACTCAGCATCGGCCCTGCCGGTGAATTACGGCTGGGAGCGGCATGCATAATATCCAACGATACGGACGATCACCCCGGTCGAGCCGCCGGTCGCGGCGGACTTGGCGCAGTGATGGGCGCCAAGGGCGTAAAAGCCATAGTGATACCCCACTCGCGGGCGGAAAAAAACGTTAAACCGGCTAACCCCGAAAAATTCAAGGAACTGGCACACGATTTCACTGAATATGTGACCAAGACCCGGGCTGCAATGACCAAATGGGGAACGTCCGTTATGGTCGATATCGCCAACGGTCTGCAAGGACTTCCGACACGCAACTACAGATTGGGAAGTTTCGACGGAGCCGAGCGAATAAACGCCGTCGCCCTCTTAAAAAATATTGAAGAAAGAGACGGCTCATCCAATGTAGCCTGCACTCCCGGCTGTCCTATCCGTTGCTCGAATATTTACAACGACCCTGAAAAAAATTATTTAACTTCGAGCCTCGAATATGAGACTATCTGCATGATGGGTTCCAACCTGGGCATCGATGATCTCGACATCATCGCTCGATTGGACAGGGCGTCCGACGATACGGGGCTGGATACCATCGAGACCGGCGCAACGCTTGGGTTGGCGATGGAGGTTGGGCTTATCGAGTTCGGCGACGGCGAAGCTGCGCTAAAACTTATCGATGAGGTTAAAAAAGGAACGATAATGGGCCGCGCAATAGGCGGCGGTGTGGTTACATTCGCTCGAATAATGGGCATAAACCGCATACCGGCGGTAAAGGGTCAGAGCTTTCCAGCCTACGACCCACGCACTTTCAAGGGTATGGGTGTGACTTTCGCCTCCTCGCCCATGGGAGCCGATCACACTGCAGGGCCCGTTATTCAGGGCCGAAAGGGACTCGATACACAAAAAGAGGTCGCCCTGACAGATCCGACGGTGCAGGTGGAAGTCAGTCGAGACCTGCAAGTATTGGCTGCGATAATAGACCAACTTGGCTTTTGTTTGTTTGTCGGCCCGACAGCGAAAAATCTCGGGCGCTTCGCGGATTTCATCAATGCGAGTTACGGTTGGGAAATTACCGAAAACGACCTTTTGGAAATGGGCCGGTCGTTGCTGCGTACCGAGCGTGACTTCAACCGCAGGGCGGGCATAAGCGAAGCCGCCGATTCACTCCCGGAATGGGTGCGTCAAGAGCCGAGCGAGCCGTCCGGCAGAGTTTTCGATGTCGATCCCGACGAAATACGCAATATGTAGAACCATAAAAAGCTTGGAACTTTTCTCTAATTTGGGAATCTAATAATATAAGGGAAGGGCGCAGATTTCAAACAGACGTTTAGTTGCTGTAACTATCTAATTCACAAAGACAAATGTTGCCTTTGGGTACGGAATCCTCTTTGAGGAATCCACATCTAAAAAGTAAAAGGCCCCCTTGAAAAGGCGGCAAAAAACGATTATAATTGGCACTTAGGTGTAAGGAGTGCTAAAACACGAAAAGGAGTAAAGGTTACCACGAAATAAGGATGGATCAGTTATGACGGGCGCTATTACAAAAACCGGCTCTCTGGATTTATATATGGCCGAGATAAATCAGTTTCCTCTACTGACGCGGGAAGAGGAGTTCGAGCTTGCTCGCCGTTACCGCGAGTTCAAGGACCTTGAGGCCGCGCGGAAACTGGTCACGCATAACCTGCGCTTTGTGGTTAAAATAGCATCCGAATACCGTAACCTGGGTTTTAATTTCATCGACCTTATCCAGGAAGGCAATATCGGCCTTATGAGGGCCGTGAAGAAATTTGACCACCACCGTGGATACAGGCTTATCAGCTATGCCGTCTGGTGGATACGCGCTCAGATTCAAAACTTTATCATCCGCAGTTGGAGCCTTGTTAAGATCGGCACCACTCAAGCGCAGCGCAAGATTTTCACAAAGCTCAGGAGCACCAAGCGCACCCTCACCGCTCCGGACGGCGCCGAGCCCGAGGTCGAGGAAATTGCTCATGTATTGGATGTAAAGCCCGAGGAGATTTCCGAGATGGAGCTGCGCATGGCGGCTAGAGACGCAAGCCTCGACGCCAAAATCGATAACGGATCCGCCACGGCTCATATTGACGTTCTGGCCGAGGAAACTCCTACCCAGGAAGAAATTCTCGCAGAAACGGACGAAAAAGAAAAGATACTTGAAGGCGTTTCCGAAGCGGTCGAGCGGCTGAACGAAAAAGAGAGATTTATCTTGAAAAACCGCTTTATGGCCGAAAAACCCATGACGCTAAAAGAAATAGGAAAGCGTTTTAACATAAGCAAGGAACGGGTGCGCCAGATCGAGGCGGGGTCCATAAAAAAGATTCGCGGATACCTTGCCGAATCCAACCTGGCGCCCACCTGAAGAATTCCAACCGACTGACTCGCCGTATCCGGTCCGTACGGGTGCGGCTTATTTTTATCAGGGACAAATGATTCGCGTGCTCACAACCGGGGGACCTACCTTGAAAAGACAAAATATCCCGTCCTATCCTGTCTATTTCAGTATACATTCTATCATTAACATCTTGAGATTATTTGCCCCGATGTTGAATGCATGCGAAACCGTAAATTCTCGCATTGGAAGAGAAACAACACTCCTGAAAAAGGGGTCAAAGGTTTAGTCAAGGCTGAAGACTGAAGGTTTAAGGCTGAAGAATAAAGCATTAAATTTTGAGCCTTAAGACTTAAGGCCTGACGGTTCTTATGGAAAACGTCTTGAAAAGGAGAAAGAATATGAGTGTCGATATCGCCGCTATAAACGAACTGGTGCAAAAACAAAGCGCTTTTGTCGAGGTTCTTCGTCAAGAGGTCTCGAAAGTGATAGTGGGCCAGGAATCCATGGTCGAGGGTATCCTTATCGGCCTGCTCACCGGTGGGCACGTTCTTATCGAGGGTGTTCCAGGCCTTGCGAAGACGCTCACGATCAAGACGCTTGCCGACGCGGTTGATTTGAAATTTCAACGCATACAATTCACGCCCGACCTGTTACCCGCCGACCTGATCGGGACACTGATTTTCGACCAACGCACCGGCGAGTTTACGCCGAAGCTCGGGCCCGTGTTCGCCAATCTCATTCTTGCGGACGAAATCAACCGCGCGCCGGCGAAGGTGCAAAGCGCTTTGCTCGAAGCAATGCAGGAACATCAGGTAACCATCGGCGATAAAAGCTATTCTCTCGACGAGCCGTTTCTCGTGATGGCCACCCAGAACCCTATCGAGCAGGAGGGAACTTACCCTCTCCCGGAGGCGCAGGTGGACAGATTTATGCTGAAGATAGTCATCGGGTACCCCACATCCGATGAGGAACGTCTCATCATGGATCGCATGGCTGTGGGTGAGCCACCGGTCACCGCTCGAGTTATCGGCCCGGCCCAATTGCTCGAATCGCGCAAAGCCGTCGAAAACGTTTACATGGACGATAAAATCAAGGACTACGTTATCACGCTGGTGACCGCCACTCGTTCGGTCGACAAGCTGGGCCTGTCTCGTCTTCGCGGCCTTATCGATTACGGGGCCAGCCCGCGTGCGAGCATATATCTCGCCCGGGCTTCTCGCGCTCATGCTTTTCTACGCCGTCGCGGATATGTTGTCCCGGAAGATGTAAAAGCCATGGGGCCGGCCGTTCTCCGGCATCGTATTCTGCTCAGCTTCGAGGCGGAGGCGGAAGAGATAAACTCCGAGCAGGTGGTACGGGAAATTTTCGACCATGTCGAGGTGCCTTAATTTAGATGCTTCCACAGGAAATCATACGCCGCGTGCGGCGCATCGAGATAACCACACGAAGGCTGGTAAACGACGTCTTCGCGGGGGAATACCGCAGTACGTATCGCGGTCGAGGAATGGAGTTCAGCGAAGTGCGCGAGTACCGCCCGGGCGACGATATACGCAGCATCGACTGGAACGTCACGGCCCGTACAGGCGAGCCGCATGTAAAGGTATTCGTCGAGGAAAGGGAGCTTACCGTTATATTGATGGTCGATATGTCATCATCGGGCGAATTCGGCAGCGTTATACGCGCAAAGCGCAACCTGGCGGTCGAGGTGGCGGCGCTGTTGGCTTTTGCAGCCATTCGCAACAACGACCGCGTCGGACTTATAGCTTTCACCGACCGCATCGAGCGCTATGTGCCGCCGAAAAAAGGCGCCGATCACGGCATGAGGCTTATTTCCGAACTGGTAAAACTCGAGCCGGCCGGTAGCCGTACGGACCTGTCGGGAGCTCTTGAATACTTGATGAGAGTCCAGAAGCGGCGCGCAGTGCTGTTTCTCATCAGCGACTTCCTCACCGAGGACTACGATAAAAACCTGAGGATCGTCAACCGCAAACACGATCTTACGGCCTTGCCTTTAGGCGATCCGCGAGAGGAAACTCTGCCCGATGTGGGGCTGATTTGGCTCGAAGACGCCGAAACCATGCGGCGTACGTTGGTCGATACCTCCGACCGTCAGGTGCGGCTCGCGGTGTCGCGCTCGAGCGCCGAGCGGCGCGCGCAACTCGATTACCTGCTTCGGTCAACCGACATCGACGCCGTACCATTGCGTACCGACCGGGATTACGCCATACCACTTGTAAATTTCTTCCGTCAAAGGGCAAAAAAGTTCCGATAGTAAAAGGAGGTTTCAGGAAAATGCGCCGGAATCTTGGTTTTATAATTCTAGCGATACTCATCATCGCCGGCTTTGCGACAATCGGCATAATTCTGCAACGAAATGCCGAAACTCCGCTGCAAGATCAAACAATGGAGCTGACCCGTAAGCTCGCCACCACACTCGAATCGCACGGCCTGTGGGGCAAAGCTATCGATCAATATTCGAAGCTTTTGCAAAACAATACGCTTTCCGGCGATGATCGCGCCAAGATAAGCTATCACGTCGCCGGGATGTACATGGATCGCCTCTACGATCCCGAAAGCGCTCTGCCCTACTTGCTGACCACAAAGCTTATCGAGAGCGATTCGGAACTGGGCGTAAAAGCGGACAAAAGAATTGTCGAGGCGCTTGAAAAAGCTGGCAGAAGTATAGATGCTGCCAATTACCTCGCTACCGCCACTTCGGCGGAACAACAAGAAACGCCCAAAAAAACCACCGAAATCATCGTGGCTAAAGTCGGGAATAAGACCATTACTCTGAGAGAACTTGACGATGAGATTCAAAGCCTGCCGACGGCATTGCAGGAGCAATACAAGGCCCCTGAAAGAAAGGTCGAGTTTCTCCAGAACCTGATTGCCAGGAGGCTTCTGCTTATAGCCGCCAATCGCGCCGAAATCGACCGCGACCCGGAAATCGAGCGTGCCGCGCAGAAAGCTCGCGAGGCCGCGATTATCGCAAAATATCATGAAAAAGCTATAGAATCGAGTATCAGGATAACCGATGCGGACGTAAGGGCTTATTACGAGTCCCATAAAGATGATTTTATGAGCAGCGATGAAAGAGGGAAAAAGATACAGCTTACATACGATCAGGCAAAGAAACGCGCCCGCGCATTACTCGAAATGCAAAGGAGGCGCGAAGGTCTCGACGCCGTTATAAACCGGCTTCAGCAATCGGAAGGAGTCGAAATATACAGTGATCGCATTTCGGGCAAATAGCTTTATCGTAGCGGCGATGGCCGCGATAATCCTCTTCTCCGTTCCGGTTCGCGCAACCGAGTCGAAAGTTAGCGCGTCCGTATCGGTGGATAAGGAGGAAATAACCGTGGGCGACATTATAACTCTTACGGTTACCGCTCGATATCCCGCAGGCGTCGAGGTGAACATCCCGCCCCTCGGGGACAGGTTAGGCGAATTTTTCATACGCGACATATCCACGCCCGCGCCGCGTACCGAGCAAAACGAGACGGTAAAAGAAGTCCGATACATTATAACCACCTATCTTGTCGGCGATATGACCGTTCCGCCGGTCGAGGTAGGGTATTCTTATAAGGACGAAACCGGCGAAGTCGTCGAGAAGAAAATAGAGACGAAACCGTTAACCATCCACGTCAAGCGGACGGCGCCCGAGGATGCCGGCGACATCCGCGACATCAAGGCGCCGGTCGATCTGCCGTTCGACTGGCGACCCTATTTGCTGTGGGGCGGCACGGCGCTCGCCGCCGCTGCGCTGGTCGTTTTGGGTTTCCTGTACTTCAAGAAACTTCGCCCCTCCGCACAAAGTCCGGCAAAGTCGGCCCCTCCCGTACCACCGCACGAACGGGCATTGAGCGATCTTGATCGGATCGAGGCCATGGGGCTTATTGAAATCGGTCGTTTCGACCTGTACTACGACCTGGTTACCGACACGCTTCGTATATACCTTGGCGCTCGATACCGTTTTAACGGAATCGATATGACCACCGATGAAGTAATAATCTCGCTTGACCGGCGTCTCCGAAAGCTCGATTTGAAGGATTCCGTCGTCACGATGCTGCGCGAGAGCGATCTTGTGAAATTCGCAAAGGGAGAATCCGACGCCGATAGAGCACAAAAGCTCATAGAAGAAACCAGGCGTGTAGTGCGAGAAACCACTCGAGACTTTGGAACCGCTACAACCGGAGAGGTTTAAAGTATGAGGCTGGCGAATCCATGGTTCCTGTTGCTTCTGCTTTTTGTGCCGCTGCTGGTGCGTTGGTACCTGCGAGGTCGTGCGGCGCCTCCGACCTTGAAATACAGCGATCTTCGCATTGTGGACGGCGCGCGTCCTACCAGCCGCGTACAAGCGGTGTGGATACCATGGGCGTTGCGTATCCTTACAATTCTGCTTCTTACCGTCGCAGTGGCCAGACCGCAATACGGGGTTAATCGCGATGAGGTCATATCGAAGGGAATAGACATCATCATGATCCTCGACAACTCCGGCAGCATGCTTTCAATAGACCCATACGGGTCGAAATCTATAGACCCCGAGCATACCCGGCTTAACGTGGCCAAAGAGGTTATAAGCGATTTCGTAACCCGGCGCCGAAACGACCGCATCGGTTTGATAACTTTCGCCGGAAAGGCTTACTACCAATGTCCCTTGACGCTCGATTATGGGATACTGCTTACCTTTCTCGATTCAATCACCATCAACGAGAAATACCCTCAAACCGCCATAGGCGATGCGTTGGGCACTGCGGTGCTGCATCTAAAGGACTCGAATGCCGAGAGCAAGGTGGCGGTGCTCGTGACCGACGGAGAAAACAACGAGGGGATATTGAGTCCGTTGGCCGCCGCGCAGGCTGCCGAGCAGTTCGAAGTCAAGGTTTACACCGTGGGAGTGGGCAGCCCGACGGGCGCGGTAAGAATGGTCGAAGATTTTTTCGGGAAGCATTACGTACCGGTAAGGTCCGGGCTCGATGAAGCCACTCTCGAGAAAATCGCGGAAATTACCGGTGCGAAGTATTTCCACGCCGGTAACCCGGAAGCTATGAAGAAAGTATTCCGCAAAATAGATGCGATGGAAAAAACCGAAGTGAAAATGAACCGATACACCGAATATTCCGAGAGATTTACGCCATGGGCGATATGGGCGCTTATCCTGCTGGGCTTGGAAGTGATGCTCGTGGCGGGACCACTAAGGACGATGCCGTAAGATGAGATGGGCAACTCCATATATGTTATGGGCGCTGCTTTTCGTGCCGGTGATAATTTTCTTTTATCGTTACGCCGCCATGAAACGCCGCAAGGGCATGGAGGCGATGGGAGATATTGAACTGCTCGAAGGCCTTTCATCCACCGCCGGTCCGGGCAGGCGCCGCCTGAAGGCGATGCTCGTGACAATCGCGTGGGCGCTCATCGCGGTAAGTATAGCCCGTCCTCAGCTTGGCGCCGGGTTGAGGGAAGTACGCTCTTCTGGCCGCGATGTCGTCTTTGTACTGGATGTATCGAAAAGCATGCTGGCGCAAGATGTGACCCCATCGCGACTCGCCGCCGCCAAGGCGCAAATATCGGGGCTGCTCGATAAGCTCGAGGGAGACCGTGCGGGGTTGGTGATCTTCGCCGGTGAAGCCTTTCTGCAATGCCCGCTGACAATGGACTACCGCGCTTTGCGTACATTGTTGGACGTTGTAGGCCCCGGCGGCATACCTACACCGGGCACGAACATCACCGATGCAATCGGGGAAGCATTAAAAACTTTCAAGATCGCGGGAAGCCGCACCAAGATCATTATTCTGATGACGGACGGTGAAGATCATTCAGGGAAAGCCGTCGATGCGGCTCAAAAAGCGGCGGAGAAAAAAGTGAAAATATTCACCGTCGGGCTGGGTGATAATTCGCCGGCGGGAGCGCCGATACCGATAAAGAAACCCGACGGGGGTATCGAGTATAAAAAAGACAGGTCGGGAAAAACCGTAATGACTCGACTTGATGAAGAAACGTTGCAAAAAATCGCACTGGCTACCGGCGGCAAATACCACTACTCCGGCAAGCGACTCGATCTCGAAAAGGTATATTCAAAGGTAAGGGAGCTCGAGGGCAAGAAATCCGAATCGAGGTTTTATACCGAATACGAGGATCGGTTTCAGTGGTTGCTCTTTCCGGCGTTGATGTTGCTTTTTATCGAAGTTTTCCTGACGGAAACAGGGAAATCCAAGGTGGAGACGAGTTCAAAATGAGGTACAAACCTATCTTCCCACTACTGTTAACGGGACTCCTGGCGCTGGGTTTGTTGGGGTTCTTCGGGCCCCTAAGCACGGTAAATAAAGGAAATAAGCTTTTCACCGATGGAAAATACGACCAGGCGCTGGCTCGATATACCGACGCCCAACTTGAAGACCCCGACAATCCCCGCCTGCATTTCAATATCGGCGATGTGCTTTATAGGCAAAAGAAATATGATCTTGCCGTCGAGTCATTTGTAAAAGTAACCTCCACCACCGAGGAGGAAGAGCTTGCCCAAAAAGCCTGGTATAACCTCGGAAATTGCTACTTCCGCCAAGCCGCTTCCGCCGGAGATATCGAACTTTTGGCCAAATCCGTGGACGCCTACACTCAGGCGCTCAAAATAGACCCCACCGACGAGGACGCCAAATATAACCTCGAAGTCGCCCGCAAGATGCTCGAGCTTAAGAAAGAAGAAGAAAAGTCTCGTGAATCTTCATGTCCGCGAAAGAAAAAATCGGAGAATGGAAGCGACCAACAGAAAAAGAAGGATGGAGAACAAGAAGAACGGACCGACACGGACGAGAGCGAAACTTCGACCAAAGAAGCGTCAATCGAGCCGATGGAAAGTCCTCCCGGCACTCCCGAAATGCAGCCTCAGCCCGCCGATCCGCGCGAAATGACCCGTGAGGAGGCTGAACGCTTGCTGAAAGCCCTCGAAGAAAGAGAACATCAAAACGCCCGCGAGCGGCAGGCCGCTCGACCCGGAGGCGGCAGGCCCTTTGCCGGCAAGGATTGGTAATATGAGGTTGCTCGGGAATAAGATTGGGCTCGCAGCGGTGTTTTCCATTCTAATATCGCTTATATACGTGATGGAGATTTTTGCCGCTGACGATATTAAGGTACGCGCCGAGCTGAATACCCCTACCGCGCTCGAGGGAGATGAGATCACCTACACCGTCACTGTCGAGGGATCCGATCTTTCTGACGATATCAAGCCCAAAGTAGCCGGGATAAATGCGGAAGGCATCGAGCTTTTGGGCGTAAACACCTCCCGGTCGATGATCTCCGGCTCGAGTATGACGATAGTTATCAACGGGCAGGTGGTGCGCGACGAGAAGAGCGGTTCCGAAATAACGGCTTTCGAGCATTACTTGCACGCCGCAAAGCCGGGTACATACCGTATCGGGCCGGCGGTAGTGAAAGTTCGAGGCGTCGATTATTCGAGCGATACGGTTGTTCTGAAAGTCACAGCGCTCCCCAAAGCCGGGGGGAAAGTCACACCGGTGACCGACGTATTTGTAAACGCGGAACCGTCTAGCGAAAAGCTGTATGTCGGGCAACTGTTAACCGTCTCGTATTTTCTATATGTACATGAAGACGTAAAGATAAAGAGGCTTGATCCCAACATCGATCTGCCAGAGCTTGGCGGTTTTATCAGGTACGATTTCGAAAGACCCCGTTCACACCCGACATCGAAGGTGACACTCGAAGGCGGGAATCGTTATCTTCGCGCTTACCTCGGCCGGTTGATAGTATTTCCCACTCGCCACGGTACACTCACAATCGGTCCGGTCAAGCAAGGCTACAGCCGCGTTGTGATAGTGAACCCCAACAGGGTCTTTCAGCAATATCGTTTGGTTGAAAGCCGCGCGCCTAGTCCGCCGGTGATAGTGGAAGTCATGCCTTTGCCGAAGCGGGACAGGCCCGCGCGTTTCTCCGGCGCGGTAGGCCGTTTCAACGTCGGAGCGAATATCGACCGTGTAAACATACGTGCCGGCGAAAACATTACCATGACGGTGAAAATCACCGGAACGGGCAACCTCGAAGGCGCCGCAGAACCGATTATTACACTGCCGTCGTCCGTGGAATCTTACCCTCCCGAGAAGGAAGACAACACCTCGATGCAGGACAACGACCTGCGATGGGAGAGGACTTACCGATATATTCTTGTACCTCATTCCGAAAAAGCGACCATCGGCCCGGCGAAATTTTCATACTTCGATCCAAAAAGCGCAAAGTTCATCACTTCGACTTCAAGAGCTTTCACGGTGAAAGTTTCTCCCGGCCCGAAAGGCGCTTCAGTACCCGGCAAGGTCGAAGAAGAAAAACCGAAATTGGTCAAGGATATCCGCTATATAAAACCCGACGTGCAAAGTTTGAGGGATCGAGATCCGTTGATTTATCGGCGATCATGGTTCCTTGCCGTTCACCTGTTTCCATTGATGGTATTGGGCGCGGCAGTTCTGTGGCGGAAGCGCCGAGACAGGCTCGAATCCGACACCGCTTACGCACGGAAACGAGGGAGCCTGGAAAACGCCGGGAAACGGTTGGAAAGCGCGCGCAAAGTCATGGCGTCGTCGACCGATGATTTCCACCGCGAGATATACATGGCGATAACGGGATACATAGCCGACATTTTCAATCTTCCCGACGTGGGTTTGCCGCCTGGAGATTTTGTCGATAGGCTGGTCTCCGCAGGAGTTGACAGGGAGGATATCGACCGCGTCGTTAAATTGCTCGAAAAATGCCAGGCGGCTCGATACCTGCCGGGAGAAGAAGAAACGGACGGAAAGCAGCTTTTGAAAGAGGCGAGCGACGTGCTCAAATTATTGCGAAAGGCACTGAAGGAGACTCAACAAAAATGACGCAACGATTTTGCGCCTTTTTTATCATCATTATTGCCGTCACCTGTTCGGATGCGTATGCCGCCGTGGAATCCGCCGCAGCATTGTACAACCGCGCGAATTCCCTTTATGCAGAGGGCATGTACGATAAATCCATCGAATCGTATCAAATGGCCGCCGAAGCCGGAGTGCGCGATGCGAGGCTGGAATATAATCTCGCAAATGCGTACCTGAAAAACACACCTCCCGACCTGGGCCGTGCGATTTTGCATTATGAACGAGCAAGATTGCTCGACCCGCGTGACCCGGACCTGTTGTACAATCTCGAATTCGCCAAATCGTTGATTAAAGAAAAACCGCCGGTATACGAGAGAACATATATTCAGGAAAGGTGGGATGAACTGCTTTCTCGTATCTCCATGAATGAAATTGCAGCAGGCTGGGTTATTCTATTCAATCTTTCCATTTTCATTCTTATAGCACGAGTGTCGGTTAAAAAAGATCGAACGAGACGGATGCTGCGCGGACTTCTTATTTTATTATCGGCGCTATTGGTATTAAATATGCCGTTACTCGTTGCAAAAGCTAATCGAATGGGCCGCGACCATGCGATAATTATCGAGGCCACCCTCCCCGCCCACTCCGGGCCGGGCGAGTCCAACCCCGAACTATTCGAGCTGTCCGCCGGTATTTTGGTTTACCGTAAAGGGCGCCGCGAAATGTGGAGCCAGGTTGCCGTCCCGGGAGGTCTTTCAGGCTGGGTACCGCACGAAGGCATCGAGCTTGTTGTGCCGGAAATCTGGAAAAACTGAAAAAAACAGACTATTTGCAGGCATTTTCCCGGAATAACCGGCAAATTACACAATATTTTCGTTACCCTTGACTCCATGAAAATCGTGCGCATATTTATTGTAGAAGGCGTAAAAGCCGACAACAAAATGCAGATATAGAAAGGAGGTATTAGAGATGAACCTTGTGAGATACGACCCATGGTGGCCGGAACGTCGAGGCTGGTTGAACCGATTTTTCACCGACTCACTCTTTGAGCCCTTCTTCCGCGAGAGTGAAGGTCTTGCGACGGAGTCCTTTGTGCCTGCAGTCGATATACGCGAGGAAGAGGAAAAGTATATCCTTGAAGCTGAACTGCCCGGCATGAAGAAGGAAGATGTTCATATCGAGGTTAAAGACGGCGTGCTGACTTTCAGCGGCGAACGGAAAAGCGAACACGAAGAGGAAACCGATAAGTACACCCGAGTGGAACGCTCCCATGGAACCTTCAAGCGCTCTTTCTCGTTGCCCGAACACGTCGAGGAGGAAAAAATCGAAGCCGCCTATAAGGACGGCGTGCTGACCATGACGCTCCCGAAAGGCGAAAAAGCCAAGCCGAAACAGATCGATGTGAAGGTCCATTAAAACCCCAACCACAAACCGACGGGCGGCTCCTTAGCAGGAACCGCCCATTTTTATAATTTTCAAGATATGGAGAGTAACATGTCCGATGAATCATACGGAGCGTCCGGAGGAGGCTGCGCTGCTTATATGCCTGGAATTTTGCTGGTACTTTTCGGTTTTTTAATTCTCGTTGTGCCTCGACTGTTAGTGTTAATGGTCGCCTTATTTTTTATGAGCCTTGGAATTTTACTGATACTCCTGGGGCACAAGTTGCGCCAGAGCCGCAAATGGAACCGTGAGTATCTCGTTCAGTGGTTCGACGGAGAAAGGTAGATGCAAAACAGGCCCTGATCCATTAAAATGAGAAAAGATGCAAGAGACTGGTAAATTGCAGGTTCCGAAGGAGAGGGCCGCCTGGGCGCTTATCGGAGTGGGATTGCGGGGACTGGCCGCCGGCATCATGAATATCGGCAAGAAGGATCCGTTGATCGGGCGGGCGTTGAAGGAATTCGACGGAATTTATCGCATCGAAAACGCGGATGGAAAGCTGTTCCATTTCCTGGTTTTTCAGAACGGTAAGGCAAAAGTGCCCCGCAATTGGGTCGGACCGGCGGATTTCACCTTTACTCTATACGAACCGCCGGCGTTCTATTTGAGAACGAAGCCGGAAGATTTGTTAAAGATGGCAATTTCAAACAAGATAGGTCAAAAGGGGAATTTGTATTATTTATTTCAGTTCGGATTTATTATGAGTCTGGTTGAGCGGTATTTTAAGATGAAGAAGCTTCGTGGGAATCCCCAAGCCGGTTGATCATTTTCAAGCAGGATTTATGCAAAAATCTTTAGTTTGCGACATACAGCGATTTTCCGTACACGACGGCCCCGGGATCAGGACGACGGTTTTTTTCAAGGGGTGCCCCTTGCGCTGCAAGTGGTGCCAGAACCCGGAAGCTTTGAAATTTGAGAACGAGTTGATATTTTCAGAGGATAGGTGCATAGCCTGCGGTGATTGCGCCGAGGCTTGTCCGAACGGGGCGATCCGGTTCGAAAGCGGGCCCCGTATAAACCGCGAAATATGCCGGAATTCTTTTGTTTGTACCGAGGTGTGCCCAAGCCGGGCGCTCGAGCCTGCGGCAAGGGAATACACCACCGGGGAGTTGGTTGCTGAACTCATAAAAGACCGGGAATTTTATGAACCGCAGGGAGGCGTTACACTGGGAGGCGGCGAGCCGTTGGCAAGGCCGGCGTTTATACTCGAACTCGTGCAGACCCTCAAAGAGAAAGATGTACACGTTGCCGTTGAAACATGCGGGCATTTCAACTTCGAGTCCTTGAGGCCCGCGCTCGAAATGATCGACCTGGTTCTCTATGATATGAAAGCACTAACTCCAACGCTTCATCAAAAACTTACCGGGAAAGACAATGAGTTAATTCTGCAAAATCTTCGCAAGCTGGTCGAGCTGGAGATTCCACACCAGGTTCGTATGCCGGTTGTGCCGGGGATGAACGATGCGGAAAATGAGTTAAAAGCGATTGCGCAATTTTTAGTCGAATTGGATGAAAGCGAAGTCTGGCTTTTGGCATATCACCGGCTGGGTGAAAGCAAGTTGAGCAAACTCGATAGCGAATTAAAGCCGCTGGGCATAAAACCGCTTGGAGAAGAGGAGCTAAAGGCAAAAGCCGAGGTTTTTGCGAACGCCGGGCTGATGGTAAAAAGTTTTAATTTCTCCATGCCGCCGAAATAGGTGGAGAATCGGTGGAAATATTGTCGTAATTCACGAAATAAAAGAGAAAGTCGAGAAATTACAAAAGGTAAACACGGAGGCACGGTAAATGGATGAGCTTGCCAAATTCCGGGAGATTTTTCTTTCGTTTAAGATCGATTCCATCGAGGCCGAGATGGAAAAGCTGCTCGAATCGGGAGTTTCGGCACAGGATTTATTGGCTGCATGCCAGAAATGCATGGAAGAAATCGGCAAGAAATTTGAATTGGGGGAGTATTTCCTGCCCGAGTTGGTCATAGCCGGCGAGATGTTCAAAAAAGTAAGTTCGCGCTTGCGACCTATTCTCACGGCGACCGACAAGGAATCCGTCGGGAAAATCGTTCTGGGCACTCCCAAAGGGGATCGTCATCATCTTGGGAAGGATGTTTTCAGCATACTGGCGGAGGCGAGCGGTTTTGATGTGTATGACCTCGGGGTGGATGTGGCCCCGGAAACTTTCATATCGAAACTCGAAGAGACCGGGGCGCAAATACTGGGGATGTCCGTACTGATTACGACGGCTTTTGTTCCGATGCAGGACGTCATGCGCCTGCTCGAAGAAACGGGCCTTCGGAAGCGGATTAACGTGATTATCGGAGGTGGGGTAACCACGAAAGACATGATCCAAAGGTTGGGGGTGGATGCTCAAACCCGCGACGCTTACGAAGGAATAAAGATTATACAATCTTTCATGATTCAGAGGGAGGAAATGGAATGATCCCATCGAGCGGGAAGATATATGAAAAGGATAGAATGACCGCGCAGGAACGCCTGGATGCGGTCATCCGGCTCGAACGGCCGGATCGGGTGCCTTTATCCATGATGCTTTATTATTACGGCCCTTTTCATGCCGGTGTGAAGATGAGTGATTACATGACGAAGCCGAAAGTATATATGCAGACCATGCGCACCGTATACGAAGACATCGGCCCATGGGATATTTATTACAATATCAACCCGGTTTCGAGGTTGATGTACAGTTTTACCATGATGATGCGTTATCTTTATCCCGGAAAGGAACTCCCTGACGACGTCATGAGTCAGGTGGACGAGATCGAATACATGCAACCGGAGGATTATGATTGGATTTTCGATACGAACTCCAAATATGTGGACTTCCTTTTTCGTGCGCGGATGATCCCCCGTTTTTGTAAAGACGGCGAAAAGCTTGGAACCGTATCGCTTTGGCTCAAGCTGGCGATGGGCCTTTTGCAACAAAAATTGTTCTGGAAAAGGGATTGGAAATGGTGGCGCGCACGCGGAATGGTTATTCAGATCGGTTATCAGGCGGAAATGCCGTTTGATATGTTTTCACAGGCTCGGACAGTTGTACCCTTTTCCCTGGACATCTATCAGAGACCGGAGAAAATTCGCGACGCCGCCCTGAAGCTTGCACCAAGCTTTGCCGAATCGAGCATTCAAACAGCACGATTTATGGGCGTTCCACGTATTCAATGTTATTTGCATCGAACGTCCAATGATTTTATTTCACCTCAAACTTTCGAGGATTTGGCATTTCCTGGCATGGAACTGATCATCAACCGGATCATTGACGCCGGTTTGACGCCCATACTCCATTGTGATGGGAACTGGACGAAAAACCTGAAAATCCTGCGGCGTCTTCCGGCGAAAAAAATTATCCTCCAACTGGATGGGTTAACGGATATCTTTCAGGCAAAGAAAGAAATCGGGGATCACATGTGCCTGTTCGGCGACGTGCCCGCAGAAAAACTGGCGTTGGGAAGTTCTCAGGAGGTGGAAGAATATTGCCACCGCTTGATTGAAGAAGTCGGCAAGGATGGAGGCTTCATCCTGGCCGGAGCTTGCGAGATACCTTATAACGCGAAGTCGGAAAATCTGCGCGCAATGGTCGAGGCAAATTATAAATACGGATATTATGACGAGTGATACCCGATACAACTTTAACCTTCAACGAGGTGTTGATATAAAAAGTCGGCCTCCATTGCGACCACCTTTTCGAACATATCTCCGGTATAGACATCAAAATGACCCGCGGGTAAGCCGACCTTCTTGACGTTTTTTATTCTATCGGCCGTTTTCTCGACCGCATCGGGAGAAATCAACGAGTCGTTTTCCGCATATATTATCAAAACCGGGCAGTTAATTTTCGCCGCATGATTGATCGGTCTATACATGGGGATCGTTAATATGATCCTGGCGGGAGCTTCGTTTTTCCAGGTCGAGTTGTCCGGTACGATACCCAAGTATCCCGGTTTCGATTCCGGTGTGTTCATGAGGGCGAAGGTTCCGGGATCGGCAACCACCGGGACATAGTGAGGACGCCTGAAGGTAAGAATTCTCGTCAGGTCTCTCAGGCCGTGAAACATTCCGGCTATCTGGTATTTAACATCGAATGAGGAAATGGTTGATATGCCGTCCACGAACGGTACTTGAGAGACGACGGCGGAAATACCCGGATTTTTTGCGGCTGTCACAAGCACGTGACCGCCACTGAAAGAGCTGCCCCAGAGCGCTATTTTGCCATAGTCTATATCGCTCAATCCGCGGACGTGATGTATCGCCGCCTGCCAATCCTGCAAATGCCGGCGAGGACTGACCAGGTTTCTCGGCTCGCCGTCGCTGTCGCCGAAGTTTCGGTAATCGAAAAGAAATACGGCCAAGCCCTTTTTAACGAACCTTTCGGCAAATACGGGCAACCTGAAATCTCTCTGGGCCGCTATGCCGTGCGCCATGATAACCACAGGCGATTTAGCCGCGTCTTTCGGGAGATATAGCCACCCGGCACATTTGGCGCCATGGCTGATAAAGTTTGAATCCATTTTCCGCATTTTGTCGCCTCCGTTAAATATGTAGCTTTAATTTGCGAATTCAACAAGTGGGTTCGCTTACGAAAGAAAGCCTGGATGGTATACGTAAAGTGGGCTTGACATGTATGAACGAGCGTGTTAATGTTTGATTAGGGAGTTAACTGGGCGCCCAACTAAACGGCTTGTGGAAAAGGAGAACCTCGATATTGAGTGCTCGTGAGGAGATATTGAATGCCGCCGATGAGTTGTTCGGCAAGGTCGGTTTCGACGCCGCCAGTACTCGCGAAATCGCGGAAATGTCCGGCGTCAACAAGGCGCTTATCCATTACCATTTCAAAACCAAGGATGCTTTGTTGGAAAGCGTCCTGGATCGATACTACGAGAAACTCGACCGCATCTTGAGAAAAGCGCTTGAAAAAGAAGGAAGTGTGCGCGATAAATTTGTGCGTCTTACGGACGTATACGTCGATTTCCTCAATCGCAATCGCAACTTCAGCCGGATTGTGCAGCGGGAAAGTTCCGGCGGAAAGCACATGGGTCGAATCGGCAAAAACTTGCTTCCCATGTTCCGAATGGGAACGGACTTGATACAGGGTGCATACCCCGAAACACGCAAAGGCGAACTCGCGGCACATCAATTGCTCGTCAGTTTCTACGGCATGATTGTAAGCTACTTCACATTCAGCGGTGTTTTGGGACAACTGGTCGGGAAAGACCCTTTATCAAAAAAAGAACTCAAAATTCGCAAAAAGCATCTGGGCCGTATGGTTGACATGGTGATGAAAGAATTGGACGGGCATGATGTATCGGCATGATT
>CAZDAF010000019.1:0-23106 GCA_964503115.1 uncultured bacterium | reverse complement strand
AATTTCCCGGTTTCCGCAATCGCGCCGGCAAAAGACAGGCAGGTAATAAAAAGCGCCGCAAGCAACCACACGGCAATCGCCGGTATCGGCAATTGTTTTAATGCATGGGTGCCACGGGCACGCGTAGCTTGCCCGTGCCCGAGTTGCGGCACGGATAAGCCTTCGGCGTATCCGTGGCACCCTTGATTCAAATTATATCCACGACTATCCACTTCCTCACACTTTGCGGCATATTTCACTGAACGTATCCTCGTTTTTCCAGTTTTTCGGCGAGAGGGACTTCGACGTTGGCTTCGAGATGTACGTTGTTTCCTTCGTCTTCGCGCTCGATTACCCAGCCTCGGTTATATATTTCGCTTATAAGCTCTCCTTCCGTAACAGGCACGTTAACGCTTATTCTGCGCATGCTTTCTTTGAGTTTGCCGGCAATCGCCCATAACAGCCGCTCGATCCCCCTGCCACGTAGCGCCGACACGAAAATTCCGCCATCGCGAGCGGTCTCCGGTCCAAAGCTATCGAACTCGGGCACAAGGTCTATTTTGTTATAGACGCGCAACAGTGGTTTAGTTTCACTCTCCATCTCTTTTAGAACCTGGTCTACTACTTCGGCTTGCTCTTCACTGCCGGGATGTGAGAAATCCACAACGTGCAGCAGCAAATCCGCCGCAAGTGCCTCTTCAAAGGTAGCTCGAAAGGCCTCGACGAGCGAATGAGGCAAACGGCGTATAAATCCGACGGTGTCGGAAATTAAGACACGCTGCCCGTTCGGAAGCGGCAGCCGGCGCGTCGTCGGATCGAGTGTGGCGAACAACTTATCCTGAGCGGCAACATTTGATTCAGTCAGCGTGTTTAATAAAGTGCTCTTGCCGGAGTTAGTGTACCCGATGAGCGCGACGGTGGGAATAGGGACCCACTCGCGCCTTTTCCGGTGCAGCGATCTTGTTTTACGCACCACTTCGAGATCGTGGCGCAGCTTGGTTATACGCTGCTTGATGCGGCGGCGATCCACTTCGAGCTTGGTTTCACCGGGGCCCCGTGTGCCGATTCCGCCGCCCAGCCTGGACAACAATACGCCACGACCGACCAGGCGGGTTTGTAAATACCGTAACTGCGCCAACTCCACCTGGATTTTTCCCTCGCGGCTGCGAGCCCGCTGGGCGAATATATCAAGTATAAGACCCGACCGATCAAGAATCCTGGCGTTGATTATATCTTCGAGATTGCGCTGCTGAACCGGTGTAAGGTCTGAGTCAAAAATTATAAGGTCTGCGCCGTGTGTTTCATCGGCAACCGCCGCCGCTCTGCCTCTCCCGACCAGGGTGGCGGGGTTGAGATTTCGAAGCTCGAACAGCGTCGACCCCGAAACCTCGGCTCCGGCGCTTTGCGCCAGGCGTTCCAATTCCTTGAGGGAATCGAGGGCTGCTTTACGATCTTCGCCGGGGAATCTTATCCCGATCAGGTAAGCCCTCTCGACTTCAGTCATTAGGCCCCAGTCTCACCTTGTCCACGTCGCGAGGTTTTATGATAGATATGGCATGCTTGTAGACGAGCGCCTGGAATTCGCCCTCTATCAATACACAAAAGCTGTCAAACCCGCGAATGTATCCTTCTATTGTTTGGTCAGTGATCAGTTCGATCACCACTGCCGTTTGATCTTTACGCGCCTGGTTGAGGAACTGATCCTGGATATTAAACTTCGACTTGTTCATTGGACCTCCCCTTCAAAAAATTGGTTGAAAAACAAAAACAACCCCATTATATAAGAAACATTATAATCCATCCAACAGTATCATTCAAGCGTTTTTTGTTGCGGTTATATGCCAGTGCATAATAACCCCGTTATGTAGCATTCGGATGCACTTCCACCTTTTCCCCGAATACCTTTTCGAAGCCTTTTATTAGTTCCATTTTCGGCAAGACCTTGAGATTATCCGGCAGCGACAATATCGTCTCGCTGCGCCCCGGTATCACAACGTGTAAAAATACGGGACAACCGCCTGGGTGGGATTTTAGCATATCACGTAATTTTTCGATGTCCGCTTTGTCGGCGGCAAATGAATTGACCTTGAGGTGCAAGGCGCTGCACAATTTCACGGGCGCTTCTTCGAGGGATATTATCGTATCGGCGATAATCCTGGGCTTTTCGACTTTGCTTTCCAATTTTCCCCCGACCAGGAGCGGGCGCTCATTCCGCAACAAATCCACCGTTTTCTTGTACAGGTCCGCCCAAACGATTACCTCGATAAACCCGTTAAGGTCTCCGATAGTGACAAATGCCATCCTTTCCCCTTTTTTATTAAGCATTTCTCGAATGTCGGAGACTACCCCCGCAACCCTGACATTTATACCGTCGGGCGCGAAAGGCGCTTCATCGGTGGTGTGCGTGGCGAACATTTTCATATCACGCTCAAAACGGGCCAACGGGTGCCCGGACATATAGAAGCCAAGCGCTTCTTTTTCGTACTGTAGCGATTGATTTTCGGCCAGGCTGACCTTTGGCACCGCGCTGTTCGCAGCGTTTTCTGGCATTCCCAATTCGCCGAACAACGATTCCTGACCGACCTTCCTTTCCCGGGCGCGTGCCTGACCCTCGGTGACGGCCTGATCCGACACCTCGATCATTCCCCCTCGTGAATCGCCGGTCGAATCGAATGCGCCGCACTTGATCAAGCTTTCGATAACTTTTTTGTTCACTTTGTGCAAATCCGCCCGCGACGCAAAATCGAATATATCCCGAAATGGCCCGCCTTCGGAACGAGCTTCCAGAATGGCGTCGATGGCGCCGGAACCGACATTCTTCACGGCGAGGAGCCCGAACCGGATGGCGTCGTTTTCGATGGTGAACTCCTTGTCGCTGGCGTTGACATCGGGCGGCAATATCTCGATTTTCATCTCGCGGCAGGAGTTAATGTATTTCACAACGTTGTCGGTGTTTTCCATTTCGACCGACAACAGGGCCGCCATAAACTCGACGGGGTAACGGGCCTTTAGGTATGCCGTCTGGTATGCGATGAACGCATACGCCGCCGAATGGCTTTTATTAAAGCCGTACTTACCGAACTCCTCCATCTGCTTGAATATTTTTTGCGCAGTATTTTCGTTAACTTTACTTTTTACGGCGCCCTGCACAAACTTCTCACGCTCGCCTGCCATAACCTCGGTTATCTTCTTGCCCATTGCCTTGCGAAGCACGTCGGCGTCGCCGCGCGAGTATCCCGCGAGCTCCCGGGCGATGAGCATGACCTGCTCCTGGTAAAGTATGATGCCGTAAGTCTCCTTCAATATCTTATCGAGGCGCGGGTGAGGGTAGGTGATCTCGACCTTTCCGTGCTTGCGCTTGATGAAATCCTCGACCATGCCGCTGCCCAACGGGCCGGGGCGGTAAAGCGCAACCACCGCCACAAGATCATCGAAAGTCGTCGGCTTGAGCTTTACCAGTATCTCTTTCATGCCCGAACTCTCGAGCTGGAACACTCCGTCAGCATCGCCCGATCCCAACAATTCCCAAACCGCCGGGTCATCCATTGGAAGGTTGTCGATGTCCAATTCCTCGCCTTTGGTTTTATTGATCAATTCGACGCATAGATGGATGTGAGTGAGAGTCTTCAGGCCGAGGAAATCGAATTTTATCAGCCCGATACGCTCGACCGATTTCATACCGTACTGGGTAACCACCTCATCTCGGGTCCCGACGCAAAGCGGCAAGTACTCAATAATGGGCTTATCGGAGATTACCACTCCGGCGGCGTGGGTCGAAGAGTGACGGCTCAGACCCTCGAGGCCCTCGGCGATCCTCAGCAACCGGTCGACTCGGGGGTCTTCGGCGCGCTGTTGATTGAAGCGCGACTCCTGCTTGAACGCATTCTCGAGGGTAATGTTCAAGACGTTCGGGACAAGTTTGGCCAACCGGTCGACCTCGGTATAGCTCATACTCAAAGCCCTCCCGACGTCCCGTATGGCGGCCTTTGCGTTCATGCTGCCGAAGGTAATTATCTGCGCCACGTGATCGCTGCCGCCATATTTCTCCCTTACGTATTGGTATACTTCTTCGCGCCTTCTCATGCAGAAATCGACGTCGATATCCGGCATCGAGCGTCGCTCGGGGTTGAGGAATCGCTCGAACAGCAAGCCGTACTCGATGGGATCGAGGTTGGTAATAAGCAGCGAGTACGCCACCAGGCTGCCCGCAGCGCTGCCACGGCCCGGGCCGACGGGTATGCCTTTTTCGCGCGCGTAGCGAATAAAATCAGCCACAATTAAAAAATATCCCGCAAAACCCATTTTGTTGATTATTTCGAGTTCATACTCGAGCCTGTCGCGGTATTGCTGCTTTCGCTCGTCGCTAAGTTCGCCATGCCGTTTTTCGATAAGGCGCAGTCTGTCGTCAAGCCCGCTGCGAGTGTCGCCATTGAGCCTTTCTTCGAGAGTTTCTCCCTCGGCCAACTCGAATACCGGGAAATGAAATTTACCCAGATCGAGCTCAAGGTTGCATCGCTCGGCGACCTCGAGAGTGTTCGACACGGCCTCGGGAAAGTCGCGGAAAAGCTTCTTCATCTCGTCGGGACTCTTGAAATAAATCTCTTCGGTTTGAAAGCGCATCCTGTTCGAGTCGTCAACGGTCTTTCCGGTCTGTATGCAAAGGAGTATGTCCTGCACCTCGGCGTCTTCCCGATCGAGATAATGACAATCGTTGGTCGCGACGATCTGTATTTCCATCTCGCGGGCAAGTTTGACGAGCTTTTCGTTTAAAGCGTCCTGGCCGTCGATGCCGTTTTTTTGTATCTCGATGTAAAACCGGTCTCCAAAGACCTTCTTGTAGAAATCCGCCGCATGGCGCGCCCGCTCATTCTTGCCGGAAAGAATAAAGCTCGGTATCTCACCCTTCATACAGGCACTCATTGCGATCAGACCGTCGTTGTGTCGTTCGAGCAGTTCGTGATCGATTCGAGGTTTGCGATAGAAGCCCTCGATATATCCCATGCTTACCAGCCGACACAGGTTTTTGTATCCCTTCGCGTTTTTGACCAGCAGCACCAGGTGGTACGAGCTTTCTCCGTCCGCGCCGGGGGAGCGGTCAAATCGGCTGTCGGGCGCGACGTACACCTCGCAGCCCACTATAGGCTTGACGCCTTTTGCCAGCGCCGCTTCATAAAACTCGACCGCGCCATACATAGCCCCGTGATCCGTCAGCGCCACGGCGGACATATTATATTGAGCGGCGCGCTCGACCAGCTTTTTTATCCTGATGGCGCCGTCAAGCAGGCTGTATTCGCTGTGAACGTGCAGATGTACGAAATCCGAATACTCCATAACCCCTTACCTCAATTCGCAAGCTTTTCCCCGCAGGCCGGGCAAACTTCGTCCTCCGGGTCCACGGGACAGCCGCATTCGGAACATTCGAGAAACTCGATATTTTCGTCCGAAGCGCCTTCCTGGAAGAATGCCGCCAACACTCCCTGCGCCTCCGGCAGGCGCTTCTCGGGTACCAAAATAACGACGTCGTTCAGACCTACGCCGTTAAACATGGAAGCGCCCAGAATCGGGCCGAGCATGTCCTTCCCCTCGTCGCCTCGAAGCACGCAGGGGATGCCTTCATGAGTGAGCGCCTCGCGAATCATCCTGGCGTCGGAAGCGCTTTCCCGCCGCGTCAGTTCCACCGGTTCGCCCCCTTCCCAGGGAATTTCCTCCGATAACCTCTCGACCAGATCCACGTCGCAATCGGCGCAACGATTGAATCCCGGACGATACTCGACTCCACATTTCGGACAAAAAGGCATGGTTTACTCCCACTCGATAGTGGCGGGCGGTTTCGAGCTTATGTCGTAAACTGCGCGGTTGATGCCGCGCACTTCGTTAATTATCCGGTTCGATATGATTGCCAGAAGCTCGTGCGGCAAGTCGGCCCAGTGGGCGGTCATCGCGTCGGTGCTCTCGACGGCCCTGAGAGCGACGGTGTATTCGTAAGTGCGCTCATCGCCCATGACGCCGACGCTGAGCACCGGCAACAACACTGCAAAACTTTGCCACAGCTTGTAATAAAATCCCGTACGCTTCATTTCCTCGATAACGATGTGATCCGCCTCACGCAGCATCGCCAGCCTTTCCCGGGTGACTTCGCCGAGTATACGTACCGCCAGGCCCGGGCCGGGGAACGGTTGCCGGTGGACGATCTCGTGCGGCACGCCCAACTGCTCGCCCACCGCGCGCACCTCGTCTTTGAAAAGCTCCCGGAACGGTTCGAGTAGCTTGAGGTCCATTTTTTCCGGCAGGCCGCCGACGTTGTGGTGGCTTTTGATCGTCGCGCTGGGGCCTTTGAACGAGATGCTTTCTATGACGTCGGGATAAAGCGTGCCCTGCGCGAGCCACCCCGCGCCCTCGATTTTGCGCGCCTCGTCTTCGAAGACCCGGATGAACGTTTCGCCGATGATCTTGCGCTTTTGTTCCGGCTCCTCGATATCCTTGAGGCCCGTCAGGAAGCGCTCGGAGGCGTCCACGGATCGCAGAGGTATATGGAAGTTGTCCCGAAAAGTCCGCTCGACTTTTTGCCGCTCATCCTTGCGCATCAAGCCGTTATCCACGAATATGCACGTCAACGCATCGCCTATGGCGCGGTGTATTAGCACCGCCGCGACGGATGAATCCACGCCGCCGCTAAGGCCCAGAATGACCTTTTCCGAGCCGACCCGCTCCTTGATGTCGCGAACGGAAGTTTCGACGAAGTTTTCAACCGTCCAGTCGCCTTTGAGTTTTACGATGCCGAACAGGAAATTAGCGAGTATTTTCCTGCCGCTCGGGGTATGCACGACTTCGGGATGAAACTGTACGCCATACGATTTTTTCCGCGCATGACGCATGGCCGCAACGGGCGAATTGTCGCTTTTCGCTATCACCTCGAAACCGGGCGGCGGTTCCTCGACGCGGTCGCCGTGGCTCATCCAGACGGGTATCCTGCCGTCTCGTTCGGGGCGGATGCCGTTGAGCAGTCCCGACCTTTTACGCACTATCTCGATCCGCGCAGGGCCGTACTCGCGGCGCAGGCCCGGTTTCACCACGCCGCCGAGCATCTTGGCCGTCACCTGCAGGCCGTAGCATATCCCGAGCAGCGGCACGCCCATTTTGAAAACGCCCGCGTCGGGATACGGCGAGTCTTCTTCCAGACACGAAGCCGGCCCGCCCGACAGAATTATCGCCTGCGGAGAAAACTCGCGAATAAAATCCATCGAAACGGTGCAGGGATGTATCTCGCAATAAACCTTCAACTCCCGCACACGCCTCGCTATAAGCTGTGTATACTGGCTCCCGAAATCAAGGATTAGAACCTTTTCGCCGATGTACATAGATAATTCCTATTCGACTCTGTAGTTCGGCGCTTCTTTTGTGACTGTGACGTCGTGTACGTGCGATTCGCGCAGTCCTGCGCCGGTGATACGGATGAACTTGGCCTTTTTGTGCATTTCGAGTATGGACTTGCACCCGCAGTAACCCATGCCCGCTCGGAGACCGCCGACGAGTTGATATATGGTTTGCGACAGCGGCCCTCGATGCGGCACTCGTCCCTCGACTCCTTCCGGGACGTATTTACCCGGTTCCTGAATATTCCCCTGCATATACCGGTCGCCGGAACCTTCCCTCATGGCGCCGATGCTGCCCATGCCTCGATATACCTTGTAGCTGCGTCCCTGGAAGAGAATAAGCTCGCCCGGCGATTCGTCCGTTCCTGCGAACAGGCTGCCTATCATTACTGCGTGCGCGCCGACCGCGATGACCTTAGTAACGTCGCCGCTGTACTTGACGCCTCCGTCCGCGATAATCGAAACGCCTTTTTTTGCGGCGGCCTTTGCGCAATCCATCACGGCGCTTACCTGCGGCACCCCGACGCCGGCAACCACCCGGGTGGTGCAAATCGACCCGGGGCCGATACCGACCTTTATGGCTACGGCGCCCGCATCAGCAAGGTCCTCGACCGCCTTCGCGGTGGCGACGTTCCCGGCCATAACTTCGATATCGCGATGAGATTTTTTCAGCGCCTTGATCGTCTCGATGACATTTTTAGAGTGCCCGTGAGCGGTGTCGACGACGATCAGGTCAACGTACTTTTCGATAAGCGCTTCGGCGCGCTCGATGTGTTCGGGACCGGCGCCGATTGCAGCAGCGACGCGAAGCCTCCCGATGTCGTCCTTGCAGGCGCTCGGATAGGTTTCCATCTTCTCGATGTCCTTGATGGTTATAAGTCCGCGCAGCACGCCTTCTTCATCCACCACCGGCAGCTTTTCGATGCGGTGCTCATGTATAAGCACCTTGGCCTCCTCGAGGCTGGTGCCCTCGGGGACGGTAACGGGCTTACGGGTCATCACCTTGCTGATTTTCTGATTGAGGCTTGTCTCGAAGCGCACGTCCCGGTGAGTGAGTATGCCGACGAGTTTACCCTTTTTTGTTACCGGCACGCCGGATATGTCGTACCGCTCCATAATATCGACCGCTTCTCCGAGTAGTTGGTCCGGGCCGACGGTAATTGGATTTACAATCATCCCCGATTCGTATTTTTTGACCTTCTCGACTTCCTCCGCCTGCCGCTCGATGGTAAAATTGCGGTGTATGATACCGATACCGCCTTCCTGCGCCATACCGATAGCGGTTCGCGCTTCCGTGACGGTGTCCATCGCGGCGCTCAGCAACGGCATGCGGAGACGTATTTTAGGCGTCAATTGCGTCGCCACATCCACCTCGTTAGGCATCACCGCCGAGTAGGCCGGCAGCAGCAATACATCATCAAAAGTAAGCTTTTCCGGGAAAGTATCAGCAGGCATCTTTAGCCCCCTTTTTTAAGGTTATCCACAGAAATTCCACAAGATGTTGTGGATAGGTAAAATCCATAATACAATATACTGCAAATCTCAAAAAAAGGCAATAGCCTTTCGGGGGAAAATTACGGGAAATCGCATTAAAAGAGCCTGAAAGATGAGCGAGGAGTCGAAGGCAAGTTCTGCAAGGAACACTTCGTGCTTTTTGATATTAGCGTTTCAACCGACCTTTTACTCCCCGGTACCATTCGACCGTTTTTTTAACCGCCTCATCGAACGGGACTTTCGGCAGCCAACCGAGCATGCTGCGGGCCTTTTCATTCGTGAAATACAAATCCACACTTGCCACCCTGACTCGGTAAAACGTCAGCGGCGGCTCGCCGGGGAGCGGAAACGCCGTCCAGAGTCCCATCATTATCGCCGCCGGTGGATACAACGCAGCCGCCGGTATACTGAATCGAGGCCTGCCGGTTCCCAGTTCGTCGCAAAAGGCTCCGATCAGATCGCGCCATGAATGCGGCTCGTCATCGCAGATAATAAACGTCTCGCCGACGGCGTCAGGATGCTCGGCGGCGCAAACCATGCCGTCCGCGAGGTTTTCGACGTATGAGACGCATATCCGGGCCCGGCCGCCGTTTATGAATTGAAATATACCCTGCTCGAGCGCCTGTGCCAGCGGGTAAAAACTGGTGGTATCTCGAGGCCCGAAGGGAAATATCCCGGGCCGCACTATGGTTATCGGCACGCGATTCTTTTCGATTCGCTCCCTGACGGCCTCCTCCCCCAACCGTTTGTAGATACAATAAGCGTTGAGCGTCGAATCCGGCGGCGTGGATTCGTTCCCGCCGAAGGTCGGCCGGTATGTATGTACGCCCAGGGTCGATACGTGAAGAAGCCGCTCGATACCTGCGCGTTCGGCCACGTCGAGCACATTGAGAACCGCTTCGTAATTGAGTTTTCTGAAGAGCCATTTCGGCCCCCAATCCCGCGCCATGGCGGCCAGGTGAAACGCCACATCAATGCCCCTGAAAGCGGTTTTGAGACTCGAAGGATCGGTGATGTCGCCGTAAAATATCTCGGTATCGACACCTTCGAGGGAAGTTTCGGGAGTTCCCTTTAGAACCATCGACCGGACGGAGTAGCCTCCCTCGATAAGCCTTCTTGCGAGCGCCGAGCCGATGAAACCGTTGGCGCCGGTAACAAGGGCTTTTTTCGAGACGCTCATGGCACCATAACCGGGGCGCCGCCCTCGATCATCTTCTCCTGCTCCTGCCGCCAGTTACGCCAGCAATGGTAGTCAGCCGTGGCTCCTATATACCAGTGCAACAGGATGGGCCATACCAGCGAGCCGGTCAGCACTATGCAAAGTCCCATCAAAATAGCTCCGCCGACCACCGCGAGCGTTTCCTCCTCGGGCTTATTGAGGTGTATCAACACGCTCGGGAACAACTGGAAGCAAATAGCCAGGTTTATGCCCACCGACGGTTGCATGCCCATCTGGATGAAGCCCCTGAAGAAGAACTCGAAAGGTATGTAGTACATCAGGTAAGTCAGTTCCCACGAGAACATGTGTAAGCGGCTTTTGCCGTAAAGCTCTCGCACAAGCGGATATTCGTGGTACATCGAGCGGTTGCGGGCGCTGCGAATCACCCCCGGCGTCACGACCGCGGCGGAGATGATTACATAGATGATGCCGACTCCCCAGCGGCCCCACCCGACACCGAAATCCACAAGGGGCCTGCCAAGAATAAGCTTGATGTAAATAATGGGTACGATCACCAGCAGAAGCCACGCAACTGCAAATTGATAGCCGTGCGCCATCCACTCGAAATAAGGGTGTTCGCCCCACTTCTTGCGGTAGAGCTTCTTGAAGAAGAAGTGGTATCCGCGATAGAAGTAAAACGTAAGCAACACGCCGGACAGTAAAACCAGCCCGACATACTTCCACTGTTCCGCAAGATCGCGCCAGATCAACGAAAAGCTCATAACTACTCCCTCCGGCTATTATTTTAGTGCGAAGTTAAACATGCACATCGCACGATCCATTACCCTTTTCGTATTATTCACTTTCTTTTCAAGTACCCATGTTCAATAAACCACCGATAGGCGTCTTCGATTGCCTGCTCTACCGGTGTTGCGGCCAGGCCGAGTTCTTTGCGCGCTTTCGACGGATCGAAACAATGCTCGATGTAGCCCATATTGGCCGTAAGGTGGTTTATATTGGGCGTGGTACCACTTACTTGACCGTACAACGTACCGAAGAATCCGGCCACAAGCGCCACAAACTTGGGTATGGCGAACTTCGGCGGTGCGACGCCGACAACGTTCGCTATTTTCGTAAAAATATCCCGGTAACTTAAATTTTCGTTGCCGAGAATGTACAACTCGCCCTGCCGACCTTTATCCATGGCGGTTATCATGGCGTCCACGACGTCTTTAATATGTATGAAGTTATTGGCGCCTGTGGAATAAGCCTTTGCCATTCCTTGGGCCACTTCGATAATCATTGCGCCGCTCGATGGTTTCACATCCCACGGACCGAGCATGAAGGTCGGGTTGACGACGACTATTTCGATATCCGGGCCGTTGGTCGCCAGAGCGAGTCGCTGAGCTTCACACTTGGTTGTCATGTATGGTATTGCAAAGCGGTCGTTTTGCCAGGGCACTTCCTCTGTGCCGGGTTTCGCGAGGCTCCCCCATCCGTCGGGCGTCGCGAACCCGATGGCGTCTACGGTGCTGACGTGCACCACACGTCGCGCGCCCAGTTTTTTGGCCGTCTCGAATACGTTGCGGGCGCCCTCGACGTTTATCCTGCGCATTTCATCCATCGGAACTATCCACATCCGCACGTCCGCGGCGCAGTGATAAACGCATTCGCATCCCGCCATGGCCCGTTCGAGGCTTGCGCGATCCGTTATATCTCCCTCGACCTTCTCGACCCCATCGAGTCCGTCGATAGCCATTGTGTTGGAAGTTTTCCGCACCAACGCCCGCACCTGTCGGCCTCTCGCCGCCAGTTCTCTGACGAGATTACCGCCGACCAGGCCGGTGGCGCCCGTTACAAAGTTAACACCTGACACTCGATCCTCCTTTCCGAAATAAAACTATTATTATATTAACCCTGTAGCGGCGCAATTCACCCCAGCTATCGCATTATGTACATTTTCTTTGGATGCTTGTAATATCAACATCAACCGTACGAATACTTTGAACTTATTTTGCTGCGAAGGGCCTCGACGGCGCCTTCATCGATACCCTTATACTGTACCAAAACTTTGAATGTCTCGCCCATACCTCCCGGCATAATCAACGCCTTGGCCGCCTGCACTGAAACCTGGTAGTCGGCATAATCAGCGCTTTGGGCCTCCATTTGCGCGAACACCTCGTGAATGCCGAGATCGAGGAAGAAACGCAGTTGGTCGGTAAACGCAAGCGGCTCGATACCTGCTGCGCGACCCCATCCGACCAGTGACGAGAAGTTCACATGCGCGGTAAGGTCCTGTTCGCCGACATGCTCGTATAAATCCTCGACAACCTTGTGCCGCCTGTACGCCATCAGCGTACCGCGCTTGCGATGCGGCGCGTAAAGCTCATAGGACGGGTAACCGTAGTCGATGGTGACAACCAATCCACGGTGAAGGATGGCGGCGATTTTATCCATATATTCCTTCGCGGCGAGACACACTTCCGCCTGTTGACCTGTTGACAATTCAACGCCTTCTTCCCGGAAATATTCTCCGACCAATGGATCGGACAATTCCGCTTCGATTTCGGCAAGCTTTCCCTCTCTTTCAGTGACCATTATTTCGCGCAAGCCTCCATCGCGCATCACCACTCTGTGCACCGGGAGGGCGTCGAAGAATTCGTTTGAAAACACAAGTCCGTAAAAGGGTTCGATACCGTCGATGTTTTCAACTTCTATAGGTGGGGTGCCACGGATACGCCGAAGGCTTATCCGTGCATTGTCGGTGCCTGCCCGCACGGGCAAGCTCCACGTGCCCGTGCCACCCTCCCGCGCCGATGTGCTTCGTTCGATGCAGTAATACTCGACCCGATCGAGCAACTCGGGGTGATTCTTCCCAAGCGCATCGATTATTTGCCCCGCAGTCAGGCCCTTGCCTGCGCCAAGCTCGATTATGAGGAATTTTCCCGGGCGATTAAGCGCTTCATCCACCAGCGGCACAAGCCGGGCCAGCGTGTGGCCGAAGGCCGGTGACATCGTCGAAGATGTGAAGTAGTCGCCGGCAAAGCCTATATGATGCCGTCCCGAGGTGTAATAACCGCCAACCGGATCGTAAAGAGCGGCTTCCATAAAATCGGCGAACGTTATGGCGCCGTTTTCCCTTATCCGGTCGAGAATTCGCTGCCCGAGCGAATGTGTATTTTTAGCGTCAGGATGCACGGATGGAATTTACCACCTGAGACTTTCGGAGTCAAAGTATGCCAATGGGAGGTGGAGCGCCCCGGCTGTGTGCGTGCTTCCAGCCTGCAGGCAAGATGCCCGCACCACAACGGCGTGGAGCACTGATATGCCTGGTTGACAATATCGCATCGGAGACACCACTCTAAGGCACATGGATTGGGAGTTTTTATGGAAGTCCGTCCTGCTGGGAGTGCTTCAAGGTTTAACGGAGTTCCTGCCAATATCCAGTTCGGGTCATTTGGCGATAGCGGGGCGTTATCTCGGCGTCAGCGCACCGGGGGTTTCGCTCGAGGTGGCGCTTCACCTGGGCACGCTGGTCGCCGTTTTTTTATACTTTCGCCGCGATATCGCCTCCCTGGTCAGGTCGTTTTTCATCTGGTGCGGCTCGGTGGTCGGTCGAGACCACGGCCTCAGCGGCTACGATCAAGCCGCATGGCAGCGAGACATGCTCATCATCTCAGGTATAATTTTGGGTAGCGTCCCGACCGGATTGATAGGTATTTTCGGCAAGGAATGGTTCAAAGGGCTTTTCGAGCGGATTGATGCGGTGGGTATTTTCCTGCTGGTCACTGCTGCATTGTTGGCCGCCGCCGAATGGTCGAGCCGAAAACGTTCCTCGTCCGGTAAGAAAAGCAGGCTTATCCCATCCTGGTGGGAGAGCATTGTAATCGGCGTTTTACAGGGCGCGGCGATAGCGCCGGGCATAAGCCGCTCGGGCGCGACCGTATCGGCGGGACTTATGCTGGGCATCGAGCCGGTATCGGCCGCTCGGTTCAGCTTTTTGCTGGGCATCCCCGCGATATTGGGAGCGGCGGTATTGAGTGCGCCGGATATCGAAAGGGCGCCCTTCGAGATGTGGGCGGGTTTTATTTCGGGCGCAGCGGTTGCCGCAGTGGTGGGGTACGCGGCTATAGCGGTTTTCATCGGTGCGTTGCGACGTGGGAAAGTGATCTGGTTCGCGTTATATTGTTTTCTATTGGGTTCCACGGTGGTGGTGTTTTCGAAGATAGTTGCCTGAAGTCGCCGGTTCGAGTCTAAAAAGGGTAAGTTTGCATTGACACCGTCAGAAAAGGTGTCTATCATATTCTCAATTAGCTTTGCATTGATGAGGAGGAACGATCCATGACTATTCGAGTCGGGATCAACGGATTTGGCCGCATTGGAAGATGCGTGTTCAGAGTGGTGAGTGGTGTCCCGGAAGTAGAGATTGTCGGCATAAACGATCTTACCGACGCACCGACGTTAGCGCACCTGCTCAAGTACGATTCGGTACACAGGGTTTTCCAGGGCCAGGTGGAGGCGCGGGAGCACGCTATAGTTGTGAACGGTCGAGAGATACGGATCACCGCCGAGCGTGATCCGGCGGCGTTGCCGTGGCGCGAGCTTGGGGTGGATGTGGTGGTCGAGTCCACCGGGCACTTTACAGACCGAGACGGCGCGCAAAAGCATCTCGACGCCGGGGCGAAAAAAGTGCTTATTTCCGCACCGGCGAAAAACCCGGATTTCACCTTGGTCATGGGCGTCAACCACCGCCACTACGATCCCAACAATCACAAGATAGTGTCCAACGGCTCGTGTACAACAAACTGTATCAGCCCGGTGGTAAAAGTGCTTCTTGAAAATTTCGGTTTCGTGCGCGGATTCATGACCACTATCCACTCTTACACCAACGACCAGCGTATTTTGGATCTTCCACACAAGGATCTTCGACGGGCCCGAGCGGCGACGCTGAGCATGATACCCACTACCACCGGCGCCGCGAGAGCCGTCGGGTTGGTGTTGCCCGAGGTTAAGGGCAAGCTGGACGGAATGGCCGTTCGAGTACCCACTCCGAATGTGTCGGTAGTAGACCTGGTGGCACAACTCGAAAAACAGGTCACCGTAGCGGAAGTCAACCAGGCGATGAAGAAAGCTACGGAGGATGATCTCAAGGGCGTGCTCGAATACAATGAAGTGCCGCTTGTCAGCATTGACTTGTGCGACAATCCGCACTCGAGCATCTTCGACGCGCCACTTACAAGCGTATTGGGTGGAGAAGGAGATCTGGTCAAAGTGTTGTCGTGGTATGACAACGAATGGGGTTTTTCAAATCGCATGGTGGATGTCATTCGCCTCATTGGGGGCCCTGACCAATGATTCGATCCGTTCGGGATATGGAACTCGAAGGATTCAGGTGCTTTATAAGAGTAGATTTCAACGTTCCGTTAAAGAATGGCAAAGTTGCCGACGACACCCGCATCAGGGCCACTTTGCCCACCATTAAACATGCAATAGAATCCGACGCGAAAGTTATTCTTGCCGGCCACCTGGGTCGCCCCAAAGGTAAACGCGTTCCCGAGTTGAGTCTTATGCCGGTGGCGGAAAGACTCCGGGAGCTTATCGATTCGGACGTTACATTTCCCGAAGATTGCGTCGGAGACGGTGTAAAGAAGGTCGTTGCCGATATGAAAAAAGGTGAGGTGGTTCTTCTCGAAAATTTACGTTTTCACGCCGAGGAGAGGAAGAACGACCCTGAATTTGCGCGTCGGCTTGCGGACCTGTGCGATGTGTACGTCAACGACGCTTTCGGCACTGCGCATCGTGCGCATGCTTCCACCGAAGGGGTTCCTCGATTGGTGGAAAAGGTGGCGGCCGGATTTCTTATGCTCAAGGAAGTCGAAGTCCTGGGAAAGATTTTATCGGAGCCGGAAAGGCCGTTTGTGCTGATATTGGGCGGCGCGAAGGTAAGCGACAAGATCGGCGTCGTTTTGAACCTGTTGGACAAAACCGACGCGGTGCTCGTCGGCGGTGGCATGGCATTCGCTTTTCTTAAGCTGCGCGATGTCGAGATAGGTAAGTCGCTTCTTGAAGACGGTACCAAGTCAAGCGCGCAGCGGGCGTTGGATAAGGCGGAGCGCAAGAAGGCGTCCTTGGTGTTGCCGACCGACTTCGTAGTGGCGTCCGGGGTCGATGCCGACTCCGGCGAGGCGGTGGATAAAATTCCTGCCGGCATGATGGCATTGGACATAGGCGCTAAAACCGCCGAGGAGTTTGCAAAACATATAGCGGGCGCGAAGACGATCTTTTGGAACGGCCCGATGGGAGTTTTCGAGAAGGAACCGTTTGCGGCAGGCACTAAAGCCGTGGCGCAAGCCGTCGCTTCGAGCGGGGCCTTTACCGTTATCGGCGGTGGAGACAGCGTCGCGGCGGTGCACGAAGCCGGAGTTGCGGATAAAATATCGCACATATCCACCGGCGGCGGCGCATCGCTCGAATTCCTCGAAGGGAAAAAATTGCCGGGCATTACGGCACTGGATCGCTGACGGAATAAAACAAATGACGGACAAGGGACTTAAGCCCCTCGTCCAAACTAAAAGGAAAACCTTATATGAGTCGAATTCCATTTATAGCCGGCAACTGGAAGATGAACAGTACTATCGAGGAGTCACTGGCTCTTGTGAAGGGGCTTGTGGATAGTCTCGGCGATGTAAAGGGCGTCGATGTGGCCGTAGCGCCGCCGTTTACCGCGCTGAGCGAGGTATCGAAAGCGCTTGAAGGATCGAACATAGCCCTTGCGGCGCAGAATGTATATTATGAAGAAAAGGGAGCTTTCACCGGCGAGATCAGCCCCTCGATGCTGCTTGATCTGGGAGTTCGTTACGTTACCCTGGGCCACTCCGAACGGCGGCACATTTTGGGGGAAAGTAACGAACTCGTCAACCGGAAAGTGCTCGCCGCTCTCAAAAGCGGCCTGCTCCCCATTGTTTGCGTCGGTGAAACGCTCGGGCAGCGGCAGCGCCACTTGACATTCATGGTGGTTGAAGATCAACTTCGGGACGCGCTTTCACATGTTTCAAAGGAGGATGCGACAAAGATAACGGTGGCTTACGAGCCCGTGTGGGCCATCGGAACGGGCGAGACCGCGACACCGGAGCAGGCGCAGGAGGTTCACGAGCGTATACGCGAAAGGCTTGCGTTCCGGTTCGGTGAAGAAGCCGCCGCGCAAATGAGGATACAATACGGTGGCAGCGTGAAACCCGATAACGCCGCTGACTTATTGGGCCGAACGGACATAGACGGCGCGTTGGTGGGCGGGGCGAGTTTGAAGGTCGATTCGTTCGAAGGAATAATCCGAGCTGGCATCGGCTAGTTGTTAATAACAATGCAAGGGCGATTTACGGATTGTCCCTGCCGCTTATCGAAGAAAGGAAAGTAAGTTGACTGCGATAGTTCTTGTAATTCATATTGTTGCCTGCCTTGTGATGATTCTTGTGGTGCTTTTGCAGGCGGGCAAAGGTGCGGAAATGGGCGCGGCTTTCGGCGGCGCTTCGAAAACGGTATTCGGGCCGAGAGGCGCTGCAGGGCCGTTGGCGAAAGTGACGATTGTCGCGGCGACGCTGTTCGTGTTGACGTCGCTGTTCCTTACGTGGGATTCCAAGCACCGGCGCGCTCCCTCGGTAGTGGATACGGTCGAGACGCCCGCACCGCTCACCGAAGGCGCCACACCGCCCGCAGGGGAACCGGGCGCTCCCGCAGGTGAGGTGCCCGCTCCCATAACTCCCGTGGGCGAAGGTGGCGGTCAGCCGGCGCCGTTGGCGCCTCTTACTCCGGCTCCGGAGGGAGGCTCATCGAGCCTTCCGGAAACACCCGGGCCGGAATAAAATTCCCGGTCGAACCGAGGGCGAAACCCCCTTGCGAAACGAGACGGGGATAAATATCTTAGATACTGCTGCCGACGTGGTGGAAGCTGGTAGACACGCCATCTTGAGGGGGTGGTGGGGAGACCCGTGCCGGTTCGAATCCGGCCGTCGGCATTTTAGTCGAGTAATTCATTCATTGCTTGATTCTACCCTCTCAGGTTCAAATGTTCGTACGGGCCCGGCCCTTCCAGGCAGATAACCCCGATAGAGTTTGATGCAGGCGCTTTCACCTCACATAATTGGCATCGTGAAATGCGGGAGTTTCAAGGGAAACCTCTTCGTCGCCGCATGAAACTTTCCCTCGAAAATCTCCGTATGCGCGGAAATATATGGGCCGTTTTAGAAATTTTTTCGCAAGCGGGCGGATGTAGGCGGGCAACTCATCAAAAATATCCAGCACTTCCCATGGATAATGCGCCCTGGAAACTCCCGTTATCGAGCATGGCGCGCCCGGTGCGGTGCGAGCGTCGATTCGCCACGGGAACTCGATTCCTGTTCTTCGATCCCGCCGGAAGTCCGAGGCTTTGACATCGAACTTCGGCGTAGCGCAAATTAAACGGTCATCCTTTAGCACCACGGCAGTGGCTATCCGGCCCCCGCCTAACGATTCGTGAATGAGATGATCCGACATTAGAACGTGCCACATATGGCCGCCGACCGGCTCCCACGTCCAGGTGAAAAAACCTTCCCATAGGGGATTATGCCTGTTAAACGGTATACTGTAATGACCGTGATCTATATAGCCCTGCCCATCGAACGGATGAGTTTTCCCGCCCACTTTTATATATCCCTTTACATCCGCCCAAAGCGCCACGTACGTTACGTTGAAAAAACATTTGTCTTCCGGGCCGAAATTGAACTTACCGTCGCCGTTTGGCGCCCACAGCGGCACGCGGGACTTAAACCGAAAATCCACCGTCGCATTGTCCGTAACGTAGTGAATGTGATAGTCGGGGTTTCGGCCTTTTATGAAACTTTCACCGAATGTCACTTGCACGCTTTCAGTGTCAAAGCGCACTTTCGACGGTTCGATCTCCGCAGCTCCGAGGTAATAATTATTGTCGGGATCGGCCACGGAAACGGATATGCCCCATTTCAACTGCGGGCCAATCTTGAAATAAAAGAGGTTTCCTACATACTTCCAACCGTTTTTTGAAAAACACATCCCGCCGGTGTATTCATTCTCATAGAATCTGGATGGTTTATGAAACGCCGCACTTTTTTCGTCGATTGTCGTCTCTTCCGGCTCGGGCCAGGCATCCGGCCCCAGAATCTGCCTGTGGGCCACATGAGCACCCGTACGGGCAGGCTCCGTTAGAAAAAAACAAAACAATAAAAACGCGGCTGCGAATAAAAAACACCTCATAATCCGCTCTTTTTATTTAAGTGTATGCGAAGTTCTTTCATAGTTCATAATTTATTTTTCATTTTTGATTCTTTTTATTTTTGCGCCGATTTTCCCGAGCTTTTTCTCGATAGTTTCATAACCTCTATCCAGGTGATATATCCTGCTGATTTCCGTGGTACCCCTTGCCCGCAGCCCCGCCAGTACGAGGCTTGCGCTTGCGCGCAGATCGGTGGCCATGACCGGCGCTCCGTCCAGGTTCTCGACGCCTCGCACCACCGCGCTGCGACCTTGGGCCACAATATCCGCGCCCAATCGTACCAATTCGCTCACGTGCATGAACCGATTTTCGAATATCGTTTCACTGATAACGCTTAATCCCCCGGCGACCGAGAGCAGCGCCATCATCTGCGCCTGCATGTCGGTCGGGAAACCGGGGAATGGCAGGGTACGTACGTCGGTGGGCAGCGGTCTTTGCGGACCCCGGACGCGCATGCCGTCATCTTCGAGGGAAATTTCGGCCCCTGTTTCGGCGAGCTTGCTTGTGACCGCTTCGAGATGTTCGGCTCGGGCGCCTCGCACCGTCACGTCCCCGGCGGTTATTGCGCCTGCTGCAAGGAAAGTGGCCACCTCGATCCGATCGGGCATCACGGCGTAGCCGTCGAGCGGTTTGAGCGCATCGACGCCTTCAATAGTTATGGTGTCCGTTCCGGCCCCGTTTATTTTCGCGCCCATCGAATTAAGCGCTGAAGCGAGGTCCACCACTTCCGGTTCCCGCGCCGCGTTTTCCAATATCGTTTCGGCTTGCGCCGTCGCGGCGGCCATCATTATGTTCTCGGTACCCGTCACGGTGACGGTATCGAAAACAAACTTGGCGCCGGTAAGTTTTTTCGCTGTCGCGTGAACGTAGCCGTGTTCCAACCGCACGTCGGCGCCCAGCGCTTCGAGGCCTTTAAGATGAAGGTCGATGGGCCGCGCGCCTATGGCGCATCCGCCCGGAAGTGAAGCAAAAGCTTCACCGCAACGCGCCACCAGCGGGCCAAGCACCAGAACGCTCGCTCGCATCGTCTTGACCAGTTCGTACGGGGCTTGGGGATTCGATATGGAAGCGGCATCTATTTTCAGCGCGTCGCCGGAGCGCTCGACATTGACGCCCATGGTTTCGAGCAACTTCGAGATGGTGGTTATATCCCGCAGCAGCGGCACGTTGGTTATGACGCTCTCGCCGGAAGCCAACAACGCCGAGGCTATTATCGGCAATGCGGCATTCTTGGCGCCGCCCGCCTCGACTTCTCCTTCCAGTGCAACGCCGCCTTCTATGATAAGTTTATCCATCTTGATTGTTATCCGACCGGAGTAAGTTCATACCGACCGCCTTTAAGTTAGAAAAGAGGCGTGCAATCTGCAACCGGCGTTGGGCGCACCATTTGGCAACGCGCGGTATCCCGGCCAAATCGCGACGGAAACCGCTGAATGAAAGCCCGACGCCGGGCTTGATGTCCGATACATCGTCGTCCTGGCCGGAACCGATCTCCAAAAGCAGCCACCCGCCGGGCAACAGGCGTCGGTGAGCATTCTCGACAATTTTACACACCAGGTCGAGCCCGTCGGTTCCCCCGTCCAACGCCACGCGAGTCTCGCTCTTAACCTCCGGGGCCAGCATCTCGATCTCGCCGGTGGTAACATAAGGTGGATTGCCGACGATGAGATCAAATTCTTTATCGTCGGCATGCAGCGCATCGAGCATGTCGCCCTTGCGCATCTCGACCCGATTCGCAAAGCCCAGCGTATCGAGATTGCCACGCGCCACATCCAATGCGGCCTCCGAAATGTCCACCGCTACTCCTTCGGCCATTGGAAATTCCGCACACAGAGCCGTCGCCAGGCAGCCTGACCCGGTACCCAGATCGACGAACCGTAATCGCTCCGTCGCTCTCGATTGGTACAGCTTGCATGCCTCTTCCACTATCTCTTCCGTTTCGGGCCGTGGCACCAGCACGTCCGGCGTTATGCGTAACGCCATGCCCCAGAATTCCTTCACTCCGGTTATGTACGCGACCGGTTCGCCGTCGAGCCTTCTCCTAATAAGCGCCTTGATACGCTCCCTTTCATCCGGCACAAGCGGCTGATCGGATTGAACGTAAAGTCCGACACGGTCCATGTCGAGGGCGTGCGCAACTATAAGCTCGGCGTCAAGCCTCGGTGTTCGGACGCCACGGCCCGCGAAATGCTCCTGAGTCCATTTAAGCACCCGACCTATCGTCCAACGTTCTCGAGTCGGATGAGCCATCATTTTTGACCGAGCATTCCGGGCAATCCCCGCATGAGACCCTTTATCCCCATCTTCTTCATGCGGGTCATCATCTTTTTCATCTGGGCATATTCTTTCAACAGCCTGTTGACGTCCTGGACGGTCCGGCCGCTGCCGGCCGCTATTCGTTTTCTGCGTGAAGCGTTGATTATCTTATGATTGAGCCGTTCCACGGGAGTCATCGAGTTTATTATGGCCTCGATCCTTATCATCTCCTGCTCCGCCTGCGAGAAGTCCTTGACGCCCTTTGTGAACTGTTTCATGCCGGGTATCATGCCCATCAAATCCTCGATTGATCCCATCCGTTTCATCTGCAAGAGCGCGTCGCGGAAGTCTTCGAGGGAGAAGATGTTCTTTCGGAAGTGTTCTTCCATTTTCCGCGCCTGCTCCTCCTCGATGACTTGCTGCGCCTTTTCGATGAAGCTGAGCAGGTCGCCCATCCCGAGGATGCGACCGGCCATACGGTCGGGATAAAACGACTCGAGCGCGTCAACTTTCTCGCCCACCCCGACGAACTTTATCGGCTTGCCCGTAACGGCTTTTATCGAAAGAGCCGCCCCGCCTCGGGCGTCACCTTCCATTTTCGTGAGAATGACGCCGGTTAAATCCAGCATGTCGTTAAACCCCTCGGCTACGTTCACGGCTTCCTGCCCCGTCATGGCGTCGGCAACGAACAGTATCTCCACCGGGTTGGTGGCCTCGGCGATACGGCGTAACTCCTCCATAAGCGGCTCATCGATCTGCAACCGGCCCGCCGTGTCGAACAGCAGCGTGTCAAGCCCTCGCCGGGCCGCTTCATCCACGGCGCTTTTACATATTTCCACCGGGTCGGTATCGGGGTCGGAATCGAAAACCGGCACGTCAATGTCTCGGCCGAGAGTTTTGAGCTGATCTATGGCGGCAGGCCTGTAAACGTCCGCCGGCACCAGCATCGGCAATCGTTTCATGCCTTTCAAGTGATATGCGAGCTTGGCGGCGGTGGTGGTTTTACCGGAACCCTGCAATCCGACGAGCATCATGGGCAACGGCGGCTTGCCGCGCAAATCAAGTTCCTGGTACTCACCGCCCAACAACAGCACCAGTTCGTCGTGCACTATCTTAATGAACTGCTGGCCGGGAGAAAGGCTTCTTAAAACCTCGGCGCCGAGCGCTTTGTCCTTTACACCATCCGTAAATTGCCTGGCTACCTGGAAATTTACGTCCGCTTCGAGAAAACTCATGCGAACCTCCCGCAGAGCTTCCTTGACGTTTTTTTCGCTCAGACGGCCTTTTCCGGCCCATTTCTTCAGGGTATCGGCCAGTTTATCGCTAAGGTTTTCAAACACCGTGCATATCTCCTTAAAAACGGGTTTTGATTCGCTTTGTGAAGGATAAGTGAAGCGTCGGCTTTAGTCAATGAGCCTGCCGAAGATTGTCTCCAGTGAGTTATCCGGCATCGCATCAAGAAAAGGATACAATGCGTTTTGTATCCACAAACAATGTGGATTATTATGTATATAACCGACTGATTATAGTGGTTTTTTTGATTCTTTAACAGGTTTGTGTGT
>CAZDAF010000018.1:22431-23122 GCA_964503115.1 uncultured bacterium | reverse complement strand
GCAAGTCCGGATCTGTGAGGGTGAAATCCGGCAATGGATGAACTACTCGACTAAAATGCCCGTTGACGAAATCGAACGGGGACAATGGGATAATTTATCGTAAGCTGATATTACTTCGAAGGTATGGAGGCGAGTTTGATGCAGGTGTGCGGAATGGCTAAGTCTTATTTCTTTTTCATGTTAATAAGGTATTCGACGAACTTTCTCGCAGATTCATTGAGATTATCGAACATAATGCCCATACCAATGGGCTTATCGCCGCTGCGTGGCGCCGAGCGCACGGTGGCGTTTATTTTCAATATCCGTCCCTCGTGATCGGGAATTTCTATCTCTACCTTGGTTCCCACGGGCTTGACCTGTTTTGTGCGGATAAACATTCCTCCAAGGCTCAAATTTGTTATAGACGCTTCCAGCGCCTTCTCGAAGTGGGTGAGGCTCCTAAATTTAATCTGAAGATTGACTTGAATTCTTGCGAATCGCCTTTTCTCGAATGGATACTTAGTCCCCGTATTCTTTTTTCGTTCCATTTATTGGATTACCTCATATTGAATTACGGTAACGATACATAAATAAGAGTCTATAACATAAAAACCGAAAAAACCGGTTATCGTCTCACCCCGCCCGGACATGGGACGGGATTTTGTGGGTGGTTTCTTTTAGATTTACCTGAAGGTGAATTGGCGATGAGCCA
>CAZDAF010000018.1:0-22421 GCA_964503115.1 uncultured bacterium | reverse complement strand
AGCCATTGGGGATTGACTTTATATCCACCATTCATGTATTTTCCACCAGTGTAAAACTCCCAAAAAGAAGGATGGAATTATAGGGCGTCCGGTTCCGGTAAACGCCGTAATCTGTTTGGGAGACGCTCCACTGAAAGAAATCAGGCGGAAATTAAATAAACAAGGCAAGAAAAAAGAAAGGAAAATTTTATGAGCAAGAAAGTACTCAAAACAAAACTTTGTGACATGCTTGGAATCGAATATCCTATCTTGAGCGCGGGGATGGGGCCTTCTCTCATCGGTGAGGAGACGGGCGCCCCCGTGGATCTCGTCGTAGCCGTTTCCGAAGCCGGTGGCTGCGGGGTGCTTGGCGCTGCGGGTTACTCCCTGAGCGAACTCAGGCGGAATATCCGGGAAATCAAGGCTCGGACCGACAAACCTTTCGGGGTGGATTTGTTGCTGCCGAAAAACCTTTTCGGCACGCCCGCCGGTGAGAAATCTTCCGATAAAGATATTCCCGCCGAAGACACTCCCCGAAAGATACCCGCCGGCGTTCTTTTGGGAGGATTACCGAAAGCGCACCAGGAATGGGTTAAAAAGGTCATGGAAGAACTGGAGCTTCCCGCTGTAGACATCTCGATACCCGGAACAAGCACTGTCACCATGCCCCGAGAGGCGGTTAATATATGTCTCGAGGAAAAGGTGCCCCTCTTTTGCTCGGGGCTTGGGAGCCCCGGGTTTATGGTGGAAGAGGCCCACAGGGTTGGGACCAAGGTTTTGGCGATTACCGGAAATGTAAAAAACGGCAAGAGAATGGCTAAAGAAAACATTGATATTCTTGTGGCTCAAGGACACGAAGGGGGCGGGCACACCGGCAGGATCGGCACAATGGCATTAGTTCCTCAAGTCATCGATGCAGTGGCGCCAATCCCGGTTTTGGCCGCGGGAGGTATTGGAGACGGCAGGGGTCTGGCCGCAGCCCTGGCCATGGGCTGTGTCGGCGCTTGGGTCGGGACACGCTTCCTGGCCACGGATGAGGGCGGTGCAAATGAGGTGAACAAAAAACGCATCCTCGAATCGACGGATGAAGACACGCGAGTCAGCGTCGCTTACACCGGCAAAACCGCCAGGGCAAATCACAGTCGTTTTCATGACCTCTGGGACGAATCCGGGCTTAAGCCAATTCCATTTCCGGGTCAAGTGCTCATTTCTTCGGTGCTACTGGCCGCATCTCTTAAAGCCGAGAAGCACGAGCATATGGGTGGGTTTGCAGGGCAAATAGCGGGACTTATCGACGAAATCAAACCCGCTCGACAGGTTCTCGATGAAATGGTCGAAGAAGCGGTCGATATTCTTACAAACAAGCTACCGGAAAATGTAACGGCCGAATAGAAAGTTCCGAAGTTAAAAACATTGATCCCATCAGTACCCGATGGATTCAAGGCGTTTTTTCAGCTCGGAGCTTGGTTTGCGCCTCGACGGCGGTGTGGTTGACGCATTAAATCGGCTCAAACTGCGCAGTTCTTCCTCGAGGACGCGGCGGGTGATTTTCCTGCTTCGACCGAGGGGATGTTGTTCGTAAGAGTCGGCTGCGAGATCGTAGAGTTCCCACTCGAGCACCCGGTCTCCCCACTGGTTTATCTTATTGGTGTTGCGTATGAGTTTCATCGGCCAATCGATTATGGCTTCCTTATCGACCTTATCCAACAACTCATGGAAATAAAGCGCCCTTATGCATGGTGATGGGTCTTTTGCGCCGATAGCTCTCAAGTCCACACCTCGCATTGTGGGTGGTGTTTTTATGCCGAGGTATCCGAGTATCGTGGCCGGAATGTCAGCGATACTCACCGGCTCGCCGGCGACTTGCGCGCCCCGCGTACCGGGATAACGAACAATCAGCGGCACACGGATAAGCTCCTCGTATAACGTCCCGCCATGCCCGAAACCTCTATGCAGATAAAATTCCTCGCCATGATCGGCGGTAAAGACGATCAGCGTCTTTTCGGCAACGCCTCGGTCTCGAAGGAAATCCATAAATCTTCCGAATCCCGCGTCGGCCGCCGCCACTTCCGCATCGTACAACCCCAAAAGGTGCTTCACCTGCCCGGGCGAAGGAACCATAGCGCGATGGACGAGCTTTTTGAAGACATCCATCGTGCCGGGTATCGGCTCGGCCTCCGGCGGCGTGAACCTCCGCGCGAGATCTCGCGGGGGAGTGTAAGGCGCGTGCGGGTCCGATTGATGGATGTAAAGGAAAAACGGCTGATCGAGCTTTTCCAACTCCGGCTGGATTTTATCGAGCAGTTCGTCGCTCGAAGCGTACACGCCGATACCGCCCGGATTTTCCGGCAAGTAGTGGTACACATCGAAGCCTCGCGCGAATCCGAATTCGCCAGCGACGTTGCCGTTGGTCACGAACGCGGCGGTATGGTACCCGGCTTCTTTCATCAATTCCGCCAGTGTGGGCATATTTTCATCGAGCGACCCTGTCCTGCCCACCGCGCCGTGGGCCGGAGCGTCGGCGCCTGTAAAGACGCTCGCCACCGACGGCCTCGTCCACGAACTCGGCGAATAAGCGCGTTTATAAAGCGCCGCGTCTCTTGCAAAAGCGTCGATCCCGGGGCTGGTGCGGACTTGGCCGTTGTAACATCCAAGCCGGTCGGCACGAAGTGCGTCCACAAGGTATATAACCACATTGGGCGGGTTATCCGGTGTTATGTCGCCCGCAGCCACTTCATCCACCCAGGGCTCATCGATATGTATAGCTTTCCATCCCGCCCGGGCGCCTCGAGCTTCGAACCTCAGCTTTAAGAATTCGCCCGACCACTTGTCCAGCTCGAGAATGTAAGGTTCATCACCCGTGGCCTCGACAGGCATTGTCGCCAACTTGCCTTCGTCCGAAATAACCGCAACCCGGTAAGTGGCTTTCGACCCCGGATCGGACTTCGCAATAGCTCTTATACGAACTCCGGGCCGCGCGCGGACGTACGCATCCACAGCCTCGTATCGGGTGCATCCGGCGGTGGCGACCTGGCCGATCAGCGCAGCGATCAGCAGCGTTTTGAATTTCAAGCGCACGCCTACAAGTTATCACCAGCTCGCTGCCGGGGCAACGCCGAATGGGAAACTCAATTTCGACGTGGTAACATTTATAACGTGACTGCTGAAACGGAAAAAACTTCGGGGCTCAATCTTGGCGGCGAATTACTTTTCTGGGTCCGGGCGATTTGGCTGTTCTGGCTGTGCGAAAGTTTGGCCCTCTATTTCCAGGTAACCTTCTACGAAGGCGAATGGTCGCTGGTGGAGGGATGGGGCATCATCGCGGCGGACTTCAAGCGATTCACACCAATGGACGTTATTATGGGCCTGGCGATAGACATGGCGGCCGGGGCTGTTCTATTCGTTACGAGCGTCTTCTTTTTGCGCTTGGTTCGCAAGATTCGGCAGCCGAGCGATATATCGCCGTTTGCTTTTCACGGTGCGGCTTTCCTTTCCTTCATATCGTTCCTTTACGGCGGCGCCATTATCAACCTCGTGCTGTTTCCGACGAGGATGCGTTTTCGCGAGGTGGCTTATACCGGCCTGTGGGGTTTGGCATCGGTATTCATCGGAATACTTATATACCGACACCTGCGCCGAAATGAAGTAAGCGGCGCGGGGACGGTTACGTTTTGGAGCTTGACCGTCGCGATCATGTTTTGTCTCTTCGGAATCTGGCCGTGGATGGATTACCAAACGACGCTGGCATGGACGGTACCGGCGGGATTCGTGGCCAAGTTCGTTTTTCTCGCCGCCGTTTTAATTTCGGAACAAGTGTTGCTGTATTTGCTGTTGAAACTGCGATTTATCAAACCGGCTATATCAAAACCCCCAAAGCGTCGCGTTTGGTTGAAGAATATCGCTGCGATAACGCCTATATTGCTGGCGGTCATTGCGGCTGTCGTGGAAGCCATGCCGGGCAAAGGCGTGGACTCCGCCGATGTCGGCGTAACGGAGAAAAATCCTCCCAACGTGTTGCTTATAGTGATGGACACCGTTCGGGCCGATGCCTTGAGCTGCTACCCGAACTCGAAAGGCAACACCCCCTTTCTGGATTCGTTCGCTGCGCGGGGAGTGCTGTTCGAGGACGCTCGATCGCCCACCCCCTGGACACTGCCGGGGCACGCGTCGATGTTCACAAGTCTTTATCCCACCGCGCACGGCGCGAGTTGGGAGTATACGTACCTAAAAGACGACTTCGTCACCATCGCGGAAATATTCAAGGCCGCCGGATACCGGACCGCCGCGTTCAGTTCGAACGTCTGGGTGTCGCCCTTTACAAACGTCACGCAGGGTTTCGAGTATTACTACCTTACCGGCGCCCAAAACAACTTCGACCGGAAGGCCAAGGAAAGGCCGCTGTTGTTATGGGAAGCCATTGCAAGACCGGTAGTCGGCCTGTTGCAAGAAAAGAGGATTATAGAACCTCCCGATCCCCTAAAGAGTCAACGATCCGTAAAAATAAACACCATGGTTAAAAAATGGGTCTATAAAAATCACCGGAAGGACAAACCGACATTCGTGTTCATAAACTACGTCGATGCCCATCATCCTTATAGACCCACCAAGAAATTCATGCCCGAAATTCCCAAAACGATCGATCTCGCAAGAGTGGTGCGATTTAATAAAAATCCTCTAAAAATCTTTATCAAGAAAGAGGTACTCACGCAGGAGGAACTTGAATTTCTGCAATCGCTCTATTACAGAGCGGTATCTTATGAAGATCACATCATACGGTTGCTGTTCGACATTCTCGACCAATCCGGCTTTTTGAAAAATGCCGTGGTGATAATCACATCCGACCACGGTGAATACCTCGGCGAGCATGGCCAGCTGTGCCACCTTTTCGGCGTGCACGAGCCGGTTATAAGAGTACCGTTTATACTGTACGCGCCGGGGAAAGTACCGGCGGGCGCGCACTTCAGCGTTATGGCGCAGACGGTGGACGTCGTGCCGACACTGCTGGAACTGGCGGGAGTAATGTACAAGAAAGCTTCTCGATTCCAGGGCAAATCGCTGATCAAGTCTATCGTAAAGAGCGTACCCGCCAGGGAATATTCGATTTCCGAGCTTATGTACCCGACGATACCGCTCAGAATGCTAAAAAAGGAAGGGGGCCCCAGGGAAACTATCGAGCTGTGGGAGGCGCGCCAGCGTACCATTACCGACGATGCGTACCAGCTCGAAGTCTATTCGAACGACTTTAGACGATTGTGGCGTCTTGAAACCGCTGAGGAGCAAACCCTTGACGCTACCGTCGCTCAGCCCGCTCGCGTAAAACTGATGAAAAACGCGCTCGAACGGTGGCTGGCAGGTTTTTCACACGCCAGACCGTCGGATAAACAAAAACCGGTGATGACCAGAGAGATTCAGGAAAGGCTTCGAGCCATGGGATACCTGGACTAATGGAGGAGCTTCTTGCAAAACAAGGCAACCGAGCATGCTTCACCTGAGACAAGGGATTTAAATCCCTTGTCTATCATAACTTTAGATATACCGGTGTTAAGCAAACCATTATTTTTGCAAGAAGCTCGGAGGAGGGAGCCATGAGACGGATACTTTTAGTTTTGGTTTTGGTGTCGGTTATCGGGGCCGGCGCATTTGCCGCTCCCCCGGCAACGACATTGAGATGGCTTGGGCACTCATGCTTCCTTGTAACCTCCCCGGAGGGCAAGAAACTTCTCATAGACCCTTTTGCGAAACTCGCCTACCCGCCGCCGGCAGTCAAGGCGGACGTGGTGCTTGTTACGCATGAACACCTTGACCACAACAACGTCGCCGTGGTAAAGGGCAGCCCGGTCGTTATCCGGGGGCTTAAAAATGATGGAAAAGACTGGAACAGTATCGATCGCATCGTGGCGGGTTTCAAAATAAAGTCGTTCCCATCGTACCATGACACAAAAAAAGGGGCACAGCGCGGTAAAAACACCATCTTTTTAATAAATATCGGCGGGTTGCGGCTGGTGCACCTGGGCGACCTGGGGCACATATTGCCGGAGAGCACCGTCCGGGCCATCGGCCGCGTGGACGCATTGATGATACCGGTCGGAGGGCATTTCACTATCGGGCCGGAAAAAGCCTGCAAGGTTGTCGGGCAGCTTAAACCAAAGCTCATACTTCCGATGCACTACAAAACATCAGTAGTTAAATTGCCCATCAAGCCGGTATCAGAATTCACTTCAACTTCCAGCTTTGCCGTAAAGAACTTGAGCCGGCACACTGTGCCTTTAAAAGTTCCCAATACTCCCAAAGTTTGGGTTTTCCCAATGCCGTGATTTCATGGACGAAGTTGCACCCCGCATACGGCGATTGAAGATGCCGCCTTTCGGCCCTCCCGCGTGGGAGGTAAGCAACGTCTATTTTGTCGGTGACGGCGAAGTGGCGCTGATCGACGCCGGCTACGCGACGCCGGAATCAATAGACTGTATCCTGAGCGCCTGGCGCGAGTTGGGCGCACCGCCCATCAAGGCCATACTCGTCACTCACGCGCACCTTGACCATATCGGCGGCCTGGCGACTATCGAGCGCGAAACCGGCGCGCCGGTCTGGACGCACCGGCTCGAAGCGGAATTCTTCGGAGAAATGTTCCCGCAGGAACGGATAGACAAAATCATCGACGAAGGCGATGAGGTGGAAGCCGACGGGATCCGGTTGAAAGTGCTTCACATGCCGGGGCATACGTCGGGTCACCTGTGCTTTCTCGACGAGTTGAGCGGATCGCTTTTCACCGGCGATCTGGTGGTCGGCAGCAGTTTCGCCGTTATCGTTCCGCCTCGTGGCGACATGGTCGAATATATGGCCAGCCTGCGGCGCGTAGCCGCGATGCCTCTGAAAAAAATACTGCCCGGACACGGGCCGCCGGTGAACGACCCAAAGGCAAAAATCGAAGAATACATTACGCACAGGATACTGCGCGAGATACAAATTTTGAGAGAACTCGAAAACGGCCCGAAATCCATACCCGACATGGCCGAGGAAATTTACGCCGACCTGCACCCCGTACTGAGGCAGGCGGGCAGAATGCAAATTATGGCGCATCTGTTGAAAATGGAAACCGACGCGCAGGTTGAACTCATATCCGGAACGGGTATCGACGCACTATATCGCAGCGTGGTGGGCAAGTTGCCTTTCTGAAAGGTATTTTGACTCCACCGTCATCGGGCTATACTATACGTTCTTGGAACCATCCCCGAGGTGATAAAAATGAAGAAAAAAGACAGGTATCGCGAGGCAGGTGTGGACATAGACCTTGCCGACCGGCTGGTGGGCAGGATCAAGCCTCTTGCGCAAGCCACGCGCCGAAAGGGAGTTATGGGGGGCATCGGCGGTTTCGGTGGGTTCTTTTCGCCTCGACTGGCCGGGTATATCGACCCGGTGCTTGTCAGCGGCACCGACGGTGTGGGCACGAAACTTAAAATTGCGCAAATGCTCGACAAGCACGATACGGTCGGGATAGACCTCGTGGCCATGTGCGCGAACGATGTTGTCACTTGCGGCGCCGAGCCGCTCTTTTTCCTGGACTACTTCTCCACCGGCAAGCTGGACATCAAAGTAGGCCGGGCGGTTATAAAAGGTATAGCGGACGGATGCCGCTTGGCGGGTTGCGCGCTTATCGGCGGGGAAACCGCCGAGATGCCCGGTTTTTACGACCCTGGAGAGTACGACCTGGCGGGATTTGTGGTCGGGGCGGTCGAAAAGGGAAATATTATCGATGGCTCGAAAATCAAACCACGAGATATTTTGATCGGGCTTCGCAGCAGTGGGCTGCATTCGAACGGGTTCTCGCTGGTGAGGAAAGTTTTCTTTGACGAACTGGGCTTTGGTTTGGACGATAAGCCCAATGGACTACGGCTGCCTCTGGGGCGAGAGATGCTGCGGCCTACGCGCATTTACACCCGTGCGGTTATCGACATAGCCCGGCGTTATGATCTGCGTGGAGTGGCGCATATCACGGGAGGCGGCATAACGGAGAATGTCCCGCGTATCCTCCCAAAAGGCGCTTCGGCGCTGGTGCGGCGCAATTCGTGGAAACCGCAAGCAATCTTCAGGCTGATTCAGCAAGAAGGGGACGTGGACGATGCGGGCATGTTCCGAACGTTCAACATGGGCGTCGGCATGGTGCTTGTCGTCTCCCGGGCGGACGCCGAAAAAACGCTCAAGCGCCTCGGCAAACCGGGCGAGCGGGCTTTTGTTATGGGCGAAGTAATTAAGGATACGAAAGGCCCTCGGGTTATATACGACCCGCCGTTGAAATAGGAACCAAGAGGCACGGGCAAGTCCGTATGAGCAAGCTTCGAAAATTCGCTTAGCCCGTGGCACCTTTGCAAAGGAATCATTATAAAAACAAGAAAATGTCTTCCAGCACAACCATAGCCATTGTCGGGCGGCCCAACGTCGGCAAGAGCACGCTTTTCAACCGCCTGGTGGGGCGACGCGAGGCGATAGTGGACAACCAGCCGGGGGTCACCCGTGACAGGATATACGGCCTCTGCGAATGGCAGGGCAGATCGTTCGCGGTGATAGATACCGGCGGTTTCGACCCCGTCGAAACTGAGGGCATCTGGAAGGAAATGAAGGAGCAGGTGGTGCTGGCCGTCGAGGAAGCGGATGTGATTATCTTCCTGCTGGACGGCGCGGCGGGTGTGACCGCCACCGACGAGGAGGTAGCCGCTTACCTTCGCAGTCATGCCAAGGCGCCGGTGCTTTGGACGATCAACAAGATCGACAGCGCCAAGAGGGAAGAATTGGTGCACCAGTTCTGGTCGCTGGGGCCGGAGGCGCTTTTCCCCATCAGCGCCGAGCATGGCCGCAGCGTGGACGACCTGCTCGACGCCATCCTGCCGCTCCTGCCGCAGGAAGAAGAACCCGAACAGGAACCCGAAGCGATACCCGTCGCGGTGCTCGGAAGGCCCAACGTCGGAAAAAGCACTCTTATCAACAAATTATTAGGCGAAGAGCGGCTGCTGACACACGACGCCCCCGGTACCACGCGCGACGCCGTGGACACTGTCGTTCGGAAAGGAGAGCGCGCGTACAGGTTTATCGACACGGCGGGCATACGCAAGAAGGCACGAGTGGCGCACCGGATAGAAAAATTCTCGATCATTAAAGCGCTGAAGGCCATCGACCGGTGCCACGTGGCTCTGCTTCTCATAGACGCACTCGAAGGGCCACGCGACCAGGACGCCAAGGTGGCGGGATATGCACTCGAGCGGGGCAAGGCGGCGGTGATACTGCTCAACAAGTGGGACCTCGTCGAAAAGGACACCCACACTTTCGATAAAACGGTGCTGGATATAAGGGAAAAGTTACATCACGTGGACTACGCCGAGGTGCTGAGCGTCAGCGCATTGACCGGTCAGCGGCTCTCGAGGATCATCGAGGCGATAGACGCGGCGGATGCGCAACATGCCCGTCGAGTAAGCACGCCGGAGTTGAACAAGGTTATCGAAGACGCCGTCCGAAGACATCACCCTCCCGTGGCGGCGGGAAAGAGGATCAAGTTTTACTACGCCGTCCAGTACGCTGCGCGGCCTCCCCGGTTTGCGATATTCACCAATCGCCCAAAGGACGTTCACTTTTCGTATGAGCGGTACCTCGCCAACAAAATCCGCGAAGCCTTCAACATCGAAAGCACTCCGATAAAAATCGTCTTCCGCCCCCGCAAAGGCCATGAGGAAAAGAATAAAAGTTAATAGGTTACCCGGAATTCGCGGAATTCACCGGTGGGTGATTGCCGGTTGACCTCGATGTTTTGCACTCGTGCGTGCGGGGGACCTTTGCGGCACCATGCGATGAACTTTTCGATATTTTCCTTCGGGCCTTCCGCTACCGCCTCGACGCTCCCGTCGTGAGTGTTTCTGACCCATCCCACAAGTCCCAAACTGCGCGCTTCATCTCGAGCGCTCGCACGATACCAAACTCCCTGAACCAAACCCGTGATTATCAGATGCGCCCTTGCACGTCCCATATCGAAGCTTATTGTATCCTTCGTAACTTACTACTACCCCATCCGCCCTTAAGGGCGAGCGTTTTGGTGCCTTTCCCGATGTAAACCGCGCCGCTCCACGCCGTTGTGGATTTATTCACACCGTTGCCGGATATTTTGAGCCTTATGCTGATGCGGTGATTACCGGTCGGTTGATTGTTAAGCCTTACGGTAACTCCCTTCCAGAAGTAGGTGACATTAATGACGTTGCCCTGTTCGTCCTTTTGCTTTCTCAGGCTCGATGCTCCCTTACCTCCCACGTAGCGGCCGTCGAAAATGACGCTCAACCTGGCTTTCGACGCTACCTTCGGCACCGTCATGAGCATGGTGCCGGAGATTTGAATTACCAGATTGCCGGCGGGTAATACCATTCCTTCTTCCGTTCTTTTAGCGGACGGTGGAGGCGGAGGCTTTTTCGGCTTTTTGGGCGGCGGTGCAGGCTCGGGGCGGGACGGTGGAGGCGCAGGCTTTTTCGGTTTCTTTGGAGGCGGCGCAGGCTCGGGACGGGTCACCGGCGGCGCAGGCTCGGGGCGGCGTCGCGGTGGTTCAGGTGGAGGACGGACGGATGGAGAGGGCGCGGGCGCCGGTCGAGGAGAAGGTTTCTTGATAAATCGAGTTATCTCTCGCGGCTTTTGAGCTTTGCCGGTACGAGGCTTGGCGGGCTTTCGCCGTTCAGCACTGGTTGAAGTACGCCATGTCCGATCCGGTCTGGTTGAGGTACGCCGTTTACGCTCCGGTTCGGTCGAAGTGCGCCTGGTCCGATCCGGCCTGGCTGAGGTACGCCGTGTCCGCTCCGGCCTGATCGAGGTAACACGTTTAGACTCCGGGCTTGTGGTGCTCTCATCCGCCGGCGTTTCCACCGGGACAAACACCGGAACCTTGACCTCCTTGGTGATAATCACAATCTTGGGAGCAGGACCGCTGAAGTCGAGGAGAGGGCGGCGCTTCTCAAGCTGAACGGCGGATATCCCCACAAGTAATATCGTGACGATGATGCCGGGAAGAACCCAGCGCTCCTTCTCAAACAGCAACGGCACCACAACTGCGACGAGAAGCAGCAGGCCAAGGAAAAAAAGATAAAACCCAATTGTATCGATCAATCCGGAATGAGAATTTACAAATTTCAGCGCATTTTCCATCGTCGCCGAAAGTATACCAAAGCCGCAGATAAACTTCAACCAAAAGCTGTAAAAACCCACACAGTGCTAAGTTGTCAATGCAAAGTGCGAAGTTTTAGGATTTTTTTTCGGTTCCGACCAGGCCCTGGAGTGTACCGGTCAACTTATTGAGAGATCGCACGGATTCATCAGTGACGTCCGCGCCTTTTTCAACGGTTTTTCCGGCGTCGGCCACTTCAGCGATAGTATCCTGCATCTGCATGGCCGCAGTAGTTTGCTGTGTGGTCATCAGGTGGATTTGCGCCACGGACTCGCCTGTGGTCTCGGCATGCATGGATATTTCCTCGAAGTTTTGCCGGAGCCTCTCCATCATATCGAGCCCGTACGCGACCTTGGTTTGACCGCCATCGACAGTACCGACGCATGCTTTGCTCGATTCGCTGATGGCTGAGAAAAGCGAGCGTATTTTCGCTGTGGACTGTGTGGTTTTATCCGCCAGCCGCCTCACCTCCTGGGCTACCACCGCGAATCTCTTTCCGGCGCGGCCCGCTCCCACGGCTTCAAGTGAAGCGTTCATGGCAAGCAGATTGGTCCGTTCACTCACCTCGTCGATCATTTCCACCACCTCGACGATGCTTTCGAAGTGGGCGACCAGTTCGTTCATACGGTTCGATATTTCATCCATGCTATCGCCGATAAGCCGCATTCCGGCGGAGGTTTCGCCGAGCACCGAGCGGCCGGTGCCGCAGTCGGAGGAAGTTTTTTCGGTCATTTCCCGAATCGAGGCCGACTTTTCCTGTATGGATCGAGCCGCGTCGGTTATTTGTCCCGACACCGACTGCGCCTGATCCAGGTTCAACATCTGGTCACCCACTCCCAGCCGCTGCTTCGCCACAACGTTATATACTTCCTCGGTTTCCTTGCCCAACCGGACGATGACCGAGCGGATGTCGTCCACCATTCGGCTCGACATTTCCAGTTGCTCGCTTATATCGGCTATGAGTTTATTAAAAACTTCCCCTAAAACTCCCAATTCATCATCGTTCAAAAAAACGCCCCTTACGGTGAAATCCCCTTCGTTCACTCCCTGACTTGCCCTCATCATTTCACCTACGGGCGTCATCGTGTCGCGGGAAGCCTCAAGCCCTAAACCCACGCCGATGACCCCAAGCCCAATCAGAAGCGCAATTATCAGCCAATTGCGCCCCCAAAATCCACGGGTTTCACTGAGGCGGTGAAACGCTCCCAGTAGAAAAATATCCCCATCACCGGCGGCTGTTATAGTCAGGTACCGATCCGCCTGGTGCAGGTACAGGGTTCCGGTTCTCTTTTCGGCCACATGCTCCAAAGCCAAATTTTTTATCCGAGCGGAAGGCGATCCGACAAGTAAGGTACCCGATCTATCCACCGCAAAAAATTCCGCATTTGGTATCGATCCTTCGCGAAATACCCATTCAACGGAGTCCGAACTATGGCTTTTTCCCCAGGTTTGTGCCGCATGGGAAAGCACCGATCGAGTATGTTCACACCTTTGCTCTGTAATCAACTTGTCTCCCTGGTGACGGTCCAAAATTACCGCAAACAGCATCGGGCATATCACCAGGCACGTGTAACTGAAAACCAGCTTGAATCGCAATGAAGTCATGGGAGCATCCACATCCCGGGGTTTTACGGGATACTCACTCAATTTCTTCAACACTTTGTTCATGTCCGAACGCAGTGCGTAAAAGAAACTTAAGGCATTCAAGGGGCCGATCAATAACCCGCTGACCGCTGTTACTATTGCCTGATATAACCCGAACCTTCCCAGTAAAAGCATAACTACGGCAAGGATCAGCATTGCGGAAGGCCACAGTATGAGTGAGAAGCTTCCTGAAAGACGAGGCAACTTTATCGCAGCCTCTCGGGCATCGTGCCACAATTCCTCTTCTATGGGCTTTCCTTTCGCATCCATTTTCATCCACTCAACCAAACGGCGGGAGCGGCGAATGCTGAAGAAGTAATTTATTAAAAAAGTAAAAGGAGCAAGGATAACCGCGATTATCCCCATTGTTCGTAGATTCTCTCTAAAAGCCGGCAAAAGGAATGCCAAGTAAAACAGGAGAAGCATCGCTCCCGAAAAAACACCGCCCGCGCCGACGATTATCAGCCGGCGGTAAAAATTACCCACCTGACCTTCCGGCGGCGTTACGACCCTTGCTGTACTTTGTTTATCCATAAGAGTGATATTTACACCTAATCAACTGCCGGATGTTGGAAATGACCGCGAACCTACTTAAAAAGTAAATACCGAATTCGGATTGATTCAAGCACAAAAAACCGCAAGTGTCAAAGCAGAGCAAGAAAGTGGAGTAAGACCGCTACATGGTAGGAACACTGCGTGGAGGTCGTCGATAAAAGGAAGATTGCGCAGGCGGGAATGCCTACCGGAAACAGGTTTTCCCGACAGGCTTCTAGGGTAGGGCGTCACTCTGTTATGCTCTTATCGAGAACGTCTCCGGCACGTTTTACTTTCGCCAAAATATCCTCGGCTCTTGCCATCCATTTAAAGGATGTCGGATCGTTAGAACCTCTTGCAAAATCAGTTAAATCCGTTTTTCTTCAAATATTGATGAAAACGCCGATTACTCACTTTTTACGAAACCATCAAATTTGAGCGGGTAAAAACATAAACTCCGGCTAAATGAATTAACAAATCGGTCAACCCGTCGCATGCAGGTCTTCTCCGGTAAAGTCCCACGGCAAGGCTTTGGCCCATTTTTCCCTGACGGTTTTGGTAATGAACGTATTTATTTCAGCGGCGGTATCGAACTTGAGCACTTCCTGAGCGAGTTTCCTTGCATCTTCGAGTGTTACATATCTTATTATACGCTTTGCTTGCGGCACCAGTTGAGCAGGCATGCTGAGGGTGGTAATGCCCAACCCAAGGAGTAAAGGTATGTATAACGTCTTTCCCGCCATCTCGCCGCACATGGCCACTTCGATACCTGCGGATTGGCCGGCCCGGGCCACCCGGCCGATCAAGCTCAACACCGCCGGGTGCAGGGGTTCGTAAAGATAGCTCACATGCTCGTTAACTCGATCAATTGCAAGCGTGTATTGAATAAGGTCGTTTGTCCCGATACTGAAGAAATCGACCTCACGTGCCAGCCTTTCAGCTATAATGGCGGCCGATGGCACTTCCATCATACACCCCACCGCCATATCCTCATCGAACGGTTCCCCTTTGCGCCTGAGTTCATCCTTTACTTCACCGAGCAGTCTCAATGCCTCCCGCACCTCCTGTAAACCGCTTATCATAGGGAACATGATCCTTACCGGCCCATGAGCGCTTGCGCGCAGTATGGCTCGCAACTGGGTACGGAAAACCTCCTCCTCGCGCAGGCAAAACCTGATGGCCCGCAATCCCATGGCCGGGTTCAACTCGGGAGCCATCGGCAAAGCGTGATTGAACTTGTCTCCGCCCAAGTCGAGGGTTCTGATGGTGGTTTCGCCGGGTGAGACCGTCTCGACGACCTTGCGGTAATTTTGATAATGCTCCTCCTCACTGGGAGCATCGTTCCGGTCAAGGTACAGGTACTCGGTGCGATACAGGCCGATTCCCTCGGCGCCGTGTTTGGCCAGGAGCCCAAGCTCGTGGATAATCTCGAGATTGGCGCTTACGGTTATTCTGTGCCCATCGCGTGTGACAGCCGGCAACTGCACTTCGAAGTGCAGCTCCTTGTCCACCTTCTCGCACTCTTTCCTCAGCCTTACGAAATATTCGATGGTTGCCGCATCGGGACCGATGATGACTCTGCCGCTTATGCCGTCAATTATTATCTCGTCGCCGTCCCGGATATTATCGAACAGTCCCTTGACTCCCACTACTGCCGGGATCTCGATGGAACGGGCCACTATAGCGGTGTGGCTGGTGGGACCGCCGCTGGATGTGACAAATCCGAGTACCTTGTCATGGCTCATTTGCGCCGTGTCCGCAGGGGAAAGGTCGTGAGCAATCACCACCGAGGGTTTGGTTATCTCGCTTATTCGCTGTTCCTTGTGGCCGACAAGGTTTCTAAGTGTTCGCTCCCCGATATAATCGATGTCGTTAAATCGTTCTTTCAGATACGGATCATCTATCTCGTCAAAAACACGTCTTGTCTCTTCAACAACCGCTCGCAATGCATGCTCCGCATTAACCTTTTCGCTCTCGATCCTCTCCAGGGTTGCGCCTGAAAAAAGCTCGTCATCGAGAATCGCAAGGTGTGTATCGATTATCAGAACGTGTTCCCTGTGGGCGACGGCGTCTATACGAGCGCGTATCTCCTCGAGCTGTTTTTTAGACTCATGAACCGCAGTTACGAATCGCCGCTTTTCGTCCTCTATCTCGGAAGAAACAAGCAGGCGGCGCGATGTATGCACACGGGAACGATCAACTATGATGCATTCCCCGATGGCGATACCGGGGCTGACACCCATACCGCGTAACTCGATGGTCTCACTCAAGGTTCCTACTCCTCCTCCCCGAACCCGTTTTCCACCAGTTCTCTCAATGACTTTACAGCCTCTTTCGCATCAACGCCCTCGGTGGTTATTTTTATGGTTGAGCCTTGCGCCGCCCCGAGGGCGATAAGTCCCAAAAGACTTTTTGCGTTGGCTTCCATGTGATCTTTCACAATTTTTATGTCCGACTTGAACTTCTGAGCGCACTCTCTCAATATCGCCGCCGCTCGAGCGTGCAATCCCAGCTTGTTTGGAATCACCAGTTCAACGGAGAACTGTTTGGTGTTCTGTTTAGTCATTGTTTCCCATCGTTCCGTGAAAGCGTCAAGGTACGCCAAGTGCTGCGATGAGCCCGAAACCCGCCGCCAGATAAAGGAGCGTAACGGGCCTAAGGCCGCGCCTGGAGGCAACCGCCGCTAAAAACACCACCACCGCGGCCAATGCACAAGACGCCACATCCCACTCACCTGCTCCGAACAACCCCCCTCCCGTGCCAAGTTCACACACCACAAGCACCGCTATAGCCGTCGCCGCAGTCATACCCAGCAATGCGTTAATAATCGAAAAACGAAAACCGGATATTCTGCTTATCAGCTTCGATCCTTCCTTGATACCTCCTTGATAACTCCAGACTCTCATCCATAAATGAAATACGTTGTACAATATCAGCGGCGCCAGCACCGCCGCTATGAACTGACCCGCCATAGCCAGCACCACTCCGACCAAAACCGCAACCGGCTTCAAGGAAAACCAAAACAACGAGTCGCCCAACGCGCCGAAGGGGCCCATCATGCTTTGCTTGAAAGCCCTTATTGTGGCCTTTTCCTCCCCATTTTTTTCCATCTTTCCTACGGCGGCGGCCAGCGCCCCGGCCATATACGGATGCGTGTTGAAGAATTCCAGGTGTCTTAATAAGATATCCCGGCTATCTTCGGGCGAGGCGCCGTCGAGAAGGGGGATGAGCGAATACAAGAAACCGAGGTTTTGCATTCGCTCGGCGTTCCAACCCGCCTGTATCATAAAGCTTCTCATAAAAGCTTTGCGTGCGGCCGAGCCGGAAATATCCTCGGTGCCGTTCAACTTGTTCACTTCAAACCCACCATCAGTAAAAGCAGGCATATCCCAACGCTTGCATACACCAGAAACGCCCGTCTTTCCCGAAGTGAGGCCAGTGCGATCCCGGCACTCGCCATCATCAGGAGGCTGCCGGAAATCTCCAGCGCTTTCCACCAACCTTGGGGCAGAATGGCAAGCACAAAACTTGTGATTAAAGTTCCTGCGGATGCAACAACGGCCACTGCAACGGCGTAGGTGCAAAAGGTTTTAAGGACGCTTTTCCAGATCGCCTTTTCAACCACGCCGGCGCCGTTGGTTTCAAGGTCGTCTTCCGCTTTATGCAGCAAGGCCACGTTGCTTTCCTTTAGCCGAGCATCTATGGCCTTCCCAATCCGCCCGGCGGGAACCATCACAAGCAGCACGGCTACCGGGAGAGCCACTTCATGCGGTACCGCAGTATAGTGGGTGGCAAGTGAAGCCGCCGATGTTACCGCAACGGCGGCCATGGCGCCGTCGGGAGGCGAAGAGCCGCCTACACTGACCATTCCCAAAAAAAACAACTGTAATAAGGCCCCGATCTTGAGTCCCAACACCGGATCGCCGAGGATATATCCCACCAGTGGAGAGAGTATTATCGGCTCAGACAACATGCCGTGGAATACGCTTGTGCGATCCAGCTCGGCTATGCCCCCCACTATTACCGGAACCACCAATTGCGCAATAGTCATGTCCCCGCCTTGTGAGAAGTTAAAGTCAGGTTGGCTTAAAATTCAGCCATTCCCGTAAGCGCTCCCACCATTTGTGCTTTTGGGGAATCTCGCATTGCCATCCGTTACCCTTTTCCAAACAATCCGGAAATATCAATGCCGTATCATCCGGCAACGCCCGTATTTCCACCCTGGCCCGCCTCACTATTTCCATGAGCCATGCCAGTTCATCCTCGTCCAGGCTGACACAAGGCGTTATTCGCTGTTTGCCTTTTTGGAAATGAACGTTTCCTATGTTTATACGCTCGATGGGTACTCCCATTCTGAGAGCGTTCCTTACATCCTTTATGCCGCTGAAAAGCATCATAACGCGTTGAGCGCGCCCGTCGAGTTTGTCCAATGTTTCTTTGACTTCATCAACACGAACAAAACTGCAATTTATTTGCGACGGAACCGCTATTTCCATGATGGTTTGCCTTAAGAAATCTCCCGCCACTCCATCATCCACAACCACCACGGTGGTCACATCAAGCTTCGGCATCCACGCCTCGAGCACTTGACCGTGAACAAGCCGGTTGTCCACCCTGGTCAGCACCACCGCCATCAATTTTCCTTTTTACGGGTTTCGGTCTTAATATTGAGAATCCGGCTTGCCAGCCTGATGTTGTTGCGGCCCGATTCTCCCGTCATTTCCGCAACTTCCATTAAGCTCTTTTCACTTCGATTAGTCGCCAGAGTAAGCACCATCGGCAGATTAACGCCGCTGAGAACCTCGATTCGACCTTCCTTCAAGAAAGACAGGCTCAAGTTGGAAGGCGTTCCGCCGAATAAATCGGTCAAAATAAGCACGCCCGCGCCGGTGTCGACTTTTTGTATGGCCTTCCCGATTTCAGCCTCTGCTTCATCCATATTCTCATCGGGGATTATGTTCACCGTGGCACAATTCTCCACCTTGCCCACTATCAGCTCCGTCGCCGCAAGCAATTGATCCGCAAGCCTCCCATGGGTTATGATAACAATACCTACCATTAGTTTTCGGGAGACAATACTCCCTACTCCACCTCCTCGCCGGGAAATACCGCTACACTCTCCACAGCCGCGATCTCTCGACTGAGCATTTCCTGAAATTCTTTCGCAGAATCGTGTCCGCCTTTTTTTAACAAATGGTTGCGAGCCGCCACTTCAACGATAACAGAAAGGTTCTTGCCCGGCAAAACCGGTAGCTTTATATGCGGCAACTCTACTCCAAGAATAATATAAACATCATCGTCGACCCCAAGCGGGTCCAACTTCAATTTCGGCGACCATTCGGCAAGCTCGACGACCAAATCCACTCGCTTCTTATCTCTGACGGACGCAATTCCATACAAGTCCTGGATGTTGATAATCCCGAGTCCCCTTATCTCCATGTGGTGACGTATAAGCTGGGAGCAATATCCCACAATATAATCTCGCCACCTTACCAGTTCGACGAGATCGTCCGCGACCAACCTGTGTCCTCGATGCACCAGGTCCAATGCGCACTCGCTTTTTCCAATACCGCCCTTGCCGACCAGCAAAACACCCACGCCCAAAACATCTATCAGCACACCATGGATACTTAATCGGGGTGCGAGCCTGTTCGTAAGGAAATTGGTAGCGCGCTCGATAAACTCGTCACTCGCAAGAGGCGTTCTCAGTACACATACGCCCGCGTCAAGTAACTGATTGGTGAATTGCTTCGGCACCTTCGTCATGCGGGTGATAACGATACATTTCACGCCGCGCTCGATAAGAATGTTTGCTGTTTCCGTGCGTTGCCCGGGATCCAGGTGCTTGATATAAATATTTTCAGTGCGGCCGAGAACTTGTATGCGAGCAGAGTGAAGCTTAACTTTCAGACATGTAAGCAGCAGGCCCAGCTTGTGGATGCGAACTTCGCTGATTCGCATGCTCAGCTCCTTCGGCTCGCCGAGTTGTTCGAGTTCAAGACCGTATTCTCGGTCATTGATCAGTTCGGATATCTCGACAAAATCCACACTTCGACCCCGATCAGTACTTGCCGTCCTGTTCCGTTATTATATCCAATATTTCTCGAGCAGTAGTTGCATCGGAAAGTCTTTGCCGAAATTCCCGATCATGGCATAGCCTGGCGATACGCGCCAAAAGACGCAAATAATCTCCCGGAGCCTCTTCGGGACCGACTATAAGGAAAAAAAGATAGCTGGGCCGCCCGTCCTCGGCCCGGAAATCTATACCATGCCTGCTTGCAGCAAACACCACCACAAACCGGCTTATGTCCGGAAGCCTCGCATGCGGAATGGCTACGCCCGTTCTTTCGAGTGCGGTGGGACGCGTCTTTTCACGATCGAGTAAAGCCTTGACCAGATCATCCGCATCGATTTCCAAATCCTCAGCGGCTTTGGCGGCCATTTCCCCCAAAGCCCCTTTCTGATCTTCGGCCTCGATATTCGGCAAAACATAATCGATTTTAAGCAAGTCAAGTATTTTCAACGGGTTCACCCATGGAATCGGCCAAAATCACTTACCCGCCGGTGCCACAAGACCAAGCGTTCCATCCGGGTTTTTATGCAGTACACAAATCTCCATTGTGGCGGCGTTTCGAAACACCACAAGCTGCCACTTCCTCGATATCAACTCGACCGTAGCGTCCTCGACCGTCATAGGCTTGGGCAAAAACAGGTCGCTCTGAATTACCGATGGGACTTGTTCATCGTCTTCCGCCACCGGTTGCATCGTTTCCAGTTCGGTTTCAACCGAAGGAGCAATATGGGTGGTACGAATGCTTTTTGACGACTTGCGCTTTTTTCGGCGGCTTTTCCCTTTCTTGACCTGCCTTTCGATCTTGTCCATCACCTTATCTATGGCGCTGTAAAGGTCTTGAGTGGACTCCTTACCCGTTATCGTCAGTCCGTCGGCCGTTATGATAACATCGGCAATGTGGCGTATCTTCTCGACCGATAAAATTACATTCGCCTCCTGGGGCCTGTCGAGGAACCTGGTAACCTTACTTATCTTCTCTTCCACATACTCCTTGAGCGCTTTCGTCGGCTCCGTATGCCGGAAAGTAACGTTCACTCGCATAAGAATTCCCTTCCTTTTGAGCCTTTATTACGGGGAGCAATTCAGAAATACTTCCTCCTCTTGGTGGAAGATAAAACATTCATGGACTCCCTGTATTTTGTGACGGTTCGACGGGCGATATCAACACCCATTTCTCTGAGCGTTCGGGTAATTTCCTGATCGCTATATGGCTTCTCAGAGTCTTCACCGGCAATAATCTGGTTGATCTTTTGTTTCACGCTTTCGGCGGCGATTTCTCCGCCGGAAGTGGTACCTACCCTCGAGTTGAAAAAGAATTTCAACTCGTATATTCCCTGCGGAGTATGGACATATTTATTGTTGGTAACGCGACTGACGGTACTTTCGTGCATCTCGATATCTTGCGCGACATCTTTGAGCGCCAGTGGCTTTAAGTACTCGACGCCCTTGTCGAAAAACTCATTCTGGAACTTAACAATGCTTTTGGTGACTTTGTAAATAGTGCGCTGCCGCTGATGTATGCTTTTTATCAGCCAAACCGCGCTTCTCAGTTTTTCCTGGACATAACCTTTTGTCAAATCGCCGGTCTTACCTTTACCCTGCAAGAGTTGTCGGTAGTAGTTCGATACCCTCAATTTTGGAAGGCCGTCTTCGTTCAAAACCACAACATACTCATCGCCGACTTTATGGACGTATATGTCCGGGATTATATACTGCGCTCTTTCATCGCTGAAGGCTCTTCCCGGTTTTGGTTCCATTCCGAGTATGAACTTTAAAGCCTCCAGCGCTTCTTCTTCCGTGCTTTTGGTGGCTTTGGCAATAAGCTTCGGGTCCTTCTTCTCCATAAGTTCAAAATGATCCAGGATTATCTTTTCAACGAGACTCTTATTCAATCCCCAATGATGTACCTGAATAAGCAAACATTCCTTGAGATCACGAGCGGCGACGCCTACCGGGTCGAAGTTTTGAACCTTTTTAAGAGTTTTTTCTACAAATTCCTCCTCTGTGTCGGTTTCGCGCCCTATTTCTTCCATCGAGATGCGCAGATAACCATCTTCGTCCAAGTTGCCGATGATATAAGTACCGACCTGCTCTTCCTCGAAGGTAAAGTTCGACATGCGCAATTGCCAGATAAGATGCTCCTGAAGAGTGGTTTTTTTCGAGGTGTACGATTCGAAATCGGCCTCTTCCTCGTCTTGCCTCTGGTAATAATCTCCGTCGTAGGAGTAATAGTAACTCTCAAGGAACGTTCCCCAGTCTATGTCCGTAACCGGATCGTTTTCGGCCACTGAGGACATCGAAATATCGTCATCAACTTTATCAATCCCGCCGACTTCCTCAGGTCCCTCGCTTTCCTGTATCTCCTCCAACACCGGATTTTCCATCATCTCTTGCTGAACGGTTTCGACCATTTCCATCCGGCTGAGTTGAAGCAACTTGATGGCTTGCTGCAACTGGGGAGTCATAACCAGTTGCTGAACCAGCTTCAAGGACTGTCTTTGTCTCATTTCGAGGGCCATGTCGTTCCCTTCACCTCATGCTCTACAATGCAAACTCTTCGCCCAAGTAGAACCGCCTTGCCAACGGACTGGATGTTATTTCGTCCGGATTGCCTTCAACAAGAATATTACCTTCATTTAGGATATAGCCACGGTCACATATTTTCAAGGTCTCCCTTACGTTGTGGTCCGTAATAAGGACGCCCAGGCGCCGTTCTTTCAACCCTCTGATTGTGTTCTGTAAATCGGCTACCGCCAATGGATCGATTCCGGCGAACGGCTCGTCCAGAAGCATGAATTTCGGCTGCGCGACAAGGGCTCTGGCGATTTCCACTCTTCGTCTTTCCCCCCCGGAAAGCGAGTCCGCACGGTTCTTGCGTACATGGTCTATACCGAGATCCTCCAATAACGCATCCACTCTTTTGGCGGCCTGTTTCTTCGAGATAGGCATGTTTTCAGCCACGGCCCAGAGGTTTTTTTCCACGGTTAATTTCCTGAAAACGCTCGG
>CAZDAF010000017.1:0-23347 GCA_964503115.1 uncultured bacterium | reverse complement strand
TTTTTCTGAATCTCATTCAATTCATGCCAAGTCTACGTTATGAATATATTAGTCTATACACTAAGGACATTCTAGCAAGGTTTTTATTCCATGTCAAGGGGCAAATTGATAATTTTTTGAGTTTCTTGCGTAAATAGTGCCTGTTGTAAAACTGCCATTTTTTCCTGCTGAGGTAGTTTTTGGAGTGCGGCGGCTTGACGCCGCTTTCAAAGGCTGTGGCTTGACACAGCCGCTATTACTGGGTATTAAGCCACCATGGATAAAAGCGGCGTCAAGCCGCCGCACTCCAAATTTAGGCGCCAATACCCAATTACCATGTTTCGCTACAGGAACTAAATATAGAACCGGACGCAATTCCCGCCCGGTACGGATAGACAAGGGGCTTAAGCCCCTTGTCCTGTACCGCTTGGAAGGCGGCGTTACTTTTTCAGTTTTTCAGCGCCGCGCAATGCGGCCATTGCGTCAGCGCCGTAGAAGTCCGCGCCTATTTCGTCGGCGTATTCCTTCGTGACAACCGCCCCGCCGATCATCACAGGTATCCCTTTTTTGTGCAAAAGCTCGACAGCCTGCGGAATTCTCACCACCGTCGTGGTCATCAGCGCCGAAATTCCGACGACATCCGCCGAAGATTCCACCGCCTCGCGTATGATTGCCTCAGCCTTAACGCTCTTGCCCAGGTCCAGCACTCTCCACCCATTTGTCCTTAAAATGGTGGCGACTATGTTTTTTCCAATGTCGTGTATATCTCCCTCCGCCGTCGCCAGGACTACCGTTCCCACGGCCTCCACTTTCGCATGTTTTTCGATAGCGCCGTTCACTATCGCCATACCGGCTTCCATCGCCTGGGCGGAAAGCATGAGGTTGGGCAGGAATATTTCACCTGTCTCGAACAATCTGCCCACTTCCCTTATCGCAGGCACCATTGCGCGTTCGCTGACGTCCATCGGCGAGACCCCTTTTTCAAGCGTCGAGTTGACTATCCTCAACACTTCGGAAGTCTCACCATGCATCACCGCATCTTTAAGAGCATCTTCCCACGAGGAAATTTCCGTCCGCTCGGCTTTTTCCGAAGTCGGCTTCCCGGTATCCGTCTCGCTCCGAGTTGCAAACTTTATATATTCATTTGCGGCAGGGTCATTATCGGTGAGAACTCTCGCCGCGTAGAATACCTCCATAGTCTTTTCGTCCATAAAATTGACAAACGAAGCGCTAAGCCCTTCTTCGATTGCCATTGCCAGATACGCTGCATTCAGTGCGGCGCGTTTTGGCAGGCCGAAGCTGACGTTGCTGACTCCTTGCATCGTTGCGCGATTAAGCTTTTCGGAAAAATACCTTACACTGCGCAGCGCCTCGGCAGGCTGTTTCGGATCTGCGCTTGCCGGTACTGTCACGGGATCCAACAATACGTCGCGATCGGGTATTCCCGCTTTTGTCGTCGCCCTCAATATCCGCCGCGCTATCTTTATCCGATCCCCGGCCGTTTGCGGTACTTCCTTCTCATCCATGCACAACCCGAGCACAGCGGCGCCGTACTTGCGAGCCAGGGGTAAAATATTCTTGAGGCTTTTTCTATCGCCGCGAACGCTGTTTATAAGCGGCTTCCCGGCGCAAGCCGCAAGTCCGGCCTCGACGGCAAGCGGGTCGGAGCTATCTATGGCAATCGGCAGGCTGCAAGCGGATTCCGCCCCAAATACCGCTTCGCGCATAAGCTCCGGCTCATTTACACCCGGAACGCCGACGTTCAAATCGATAACGTCGATCCCGCTCGACTCCTGCAACCTCGCCTCTCGTTTGATTCGATCCAACTCGCCGCGTTTTAGCTCTGCGCTGAACTCCTTCTTACCGGTGGGATTTATCCTCTCTCCGACCGCAGCGGGAGGTTGGCCCGGACCTATCAAAACCACCTTCGACCGCGAAGCCAACCGCGTCACACCGGGTAACGGATCTGCCGGAGGGCGCCTCCATTCCTTTCCCAGTCGTTCCAATTCCACCGCCAGCGCCCTTGTGTGGGCCGGAGTTGAGCCGCAGCAACTCCCGATAACGATACAACCCAGATCGAGGAACCTCTCCACCCATTCGGCCATTTCGGAGGGGCCGAGCGGAAAAACCGTTTTGTCTCCATCGAGCTTCGGCAAGCCCGCATTGGGCATTGACACCAACGGCGCGGACACCACTTTCCTCATTGCCGCAAGCCATCTTTCGATACCGTCCGGGCCGACGCTGCAATTCGACCCTATGACATCGACTCCCAGAGCGTTCATCACCACCGCCGCCACCTCCGGCGGCGTGCCCAACGTCGACCGGCCGCTTTCTTCAAAAGTCATCATCGCGACTATCGGAAGCCCGTACGGGCTTATGGCGAATATGGCTGCTTTTAACTCTCGAATATCGCTCATCGTCTCGATAATGAACAGGTCCACCCCTTCGTCGGCCTGGATACGCGCCTGTTTACCGAACGTCTCGACGGCAACGTCCCATGCGAGATCTCCCACCGGCTCGACAAACCGCCCCGTAGGGCCCATATCTCCCGCAATAAAAGCTCCTTGAGCATGTTTTTTCGCCGCACGCACCGCCAGGCGGTTTATTTCCTCGAAGCGATCTTCAAGACCGAACTCCGAGATTTTTACGGAGTTTGCCCCGAACGAATTGGTGGTGATCACTTCTGCTCCCGCGCGCGCATATTCTCCGTGTATCTCGGCCACAAGTTCAAAGTCTTCGAGCAGCATCGTTTCCGGCGGCATGCCGGGCTCGAGACCGCGATTTTGCAATGCCGTCCCCATAGCGCCGTCGAATAGCACCACTCCCTCGCTCAACCTTTTGCGAAAATCACCCATCGTTACTCTTCATATTGAGGCAAAGCCACTTGCTCGGCCTGTTCGATATCTTCACCCAGGAACATACTTCCGACATTACGAAATCGCTCGGGAAAATCCGTTACGAAATACTCGACATCGCCGTCTTCGTCCGTGTGAATGTTCTTTTCCTCAACCATCTCCCGAACCATTCGAGCGGTTTCGAGGGCGCTGTCCACCAAAGTCACCGGCCCCTCGAACACGCCCGCCGACACCTTGTTCAATACAGGCTTCAACAGCGGGTAGTGAGTGCATCCCAGCACTATCGTATCAATATCGGGGTCTGCGTGGTACAGGCGGTACAGGTACTCCCGCGCCGTCAACCTGGCTACCTCGTTTTCCAGCCAACCTTCTTCCACCAGCGGTACGAACAACGGGCACGGCATCCCGGCAACGCTCACGCCCGAATCTATTTGCCGGATTGCTTTGAGATACGCGTTGCTGGAGATTGTCGCAGGAGTACCGAGTACTCCCACCCTTCCTCCCTTCGTAGTTTGTACCGCAGCCTTTGCGCCCGGATGAATGACTCCCAGCACCGGTACGTCAAATCCGTCCGACAGCGCATCCATCGCTACGGCGGAACTGGTATTGCACGCAACCACCAGCATGTCTATGCCGCGCTCCGATAAAAAGCGTGCGCTTTCCATCGCATATACCGTTACGGTGTTCGAAGATCGTATGCCGTAAGGCACCCGCGCCGTGTCTCCGAGGTAAATAAGATGCGCTCGCGGTAAAAGGCTCTTGATCTCCCTGAGTACCGTTAAACCGCCTATCCCTGAATCGAATATACCGATGGCCATGATAAAAAAAGCCGTAAGACCGACTTTCCTCCTTAATGTTATAATATAAGCGATTGTAGAGTTTGTGTCATTACAACATAGCCGCAGGGGCTTATCCGTGCTATCGATCTGGCACGGACAAGTTACGCGTGTCCGTGGCACCCGAACGAATCGCGCGTCCGTATCAACATTCGGGGAATACCTGCGGCTCGTAAAGCGCATCACCTAATTGTAAAAGCCCTCCGAGTTCGTGAATGTCTTCCTCGAACCGGGGAACCGACACCGTGGGAACGGCGCTGTCAAGCTCGTGTCGAAACGACTCTATTGCACTCATTTCCTTCGATATGAGCTCGCGAAAACTCAGTGCGTTTTCCCACAAATATTTCACTATCGAGCCCTCCGGCGTTTCATATCCTCCTACCTCATCTACCATGGATTCAAGCGTTCCGGAATTTTTATCCAGACAACCCAAATCCGTTCCCGGAGGCGGCAAAGTCGCCCGGTTGATTACGACGGAAGCAGGCGGCATACCCATCGTTTTGAGCTTTCCCAAAAACAGCCGGGTCTCATCAAGAGTCATTCTCGACGGCGTCGCTACCAGCACGAAACCGGTTCGGGCGCGCCTCAGTACGCGATCAACCGTCTCCGCCCTCTGTCTGAACCCGTCATACATTCCTTCAAAACCTTCAAAAAAATCCAATATATCCTTTATTGCCTCCCCGCCGATAAGTTTCCCGACCACTTTTAGAAAAGCTCGACTCGTTATTTGAAAGGTCTTTATTCAAATACGGGAAAGAGTGAGATAAGGTTTCAAAAACCATTGTAGAACACTCTGATCCAGGAAAGCCATCATCCTTTCCGGCGCGGTTAAAAAGTCCAACGCGTTAGCGCTCGGCGGCGTATCAAGCACAATTAAGTCGTAGCGGCGCTCCTCATGCAACTCGCTGAGCTTCTCGATAGCCATGTATTCCTGGCTACCGCTCAACGCCCCCGAGACGTGCCGATAGAAGGGGTTTTTAAATATCGTCTCGGCCACTTCGGGGCTCGATGCATATCTCTCGACCATCTGGTCGAAAGTACGTTTCGCTTCGAGCATCATCGCCCACAGGCCACCCCCTTCCTTCGGCGTCTTACCGGTAAGCTCGATGGGTATGGAGCGTTCTTCGTTGCCCACATCGGGCATACCCAGCGCGTCTGCGAGCCTTCGCGCCGGATCGATGGTAAGCGCAAGAACCTTTTTCCCGGAGAGGGCTTCCTTCAACCCGATAGCTGCGCTTGTGGTGGTCTTTCCCACTCCGCCGGCGCCGACGCACACCACGATGTCGCGGCCTGCGATTGTTTCACCGAGCCCTGTCGGCGCATTTGCCACGCTTAATCAACCTCCGCAGTCATCATCCGGGAGGCTCGTTCATCTTGCGACCGCCCAGAACGTGCAGATGCAAATGGAATATCACCTGACCGCCCTCCGGATTCACGTTGAAAACCACGCGGTAACCACGTTCATCTACGCCCTTTATCCGCGCAACTTTCGCCGCCGCCAATAGCATGTTTCCCAAAAGCCCGCCATCCTCAGCAGTAGCGTCATTGAGGGTGGCGATATGCTTGCGGGGAATAATCACTACATGAACCGGCGCCAGGGGGTTGATGTCGTTGAAAGCCTTGACGTGATCGTCCTCGTAAACCACCTCCGACGGTATTTCTCCGGCAGCTATTTTGCAAAAAATACAATCCTCTCCCATTCTGCTATGCCCTCCTGTGGTAATCCTCCGGGCGGGTTTGTTTACGCGCCCATCCGGTTTTGAAACTAACACAACCGGCAACTTTGTTCCACCGCATAAGAGCCAAGATGTGCTGGACGTACTTTGGCCTTGACTTTTTCCCACTCGCGGCTAAATTCCTAAATCTATGGATAATAATGTAAAAAAACCATGGGGCGGCAGATTCAAGAAAGGCCCGCACCCCGAGATGGAATCCTTCGGAGAATCCCTGCACTTCGACAGAAGGCTTGCACTCGTCGATATTCGAGCAAGCATTGCACACGCGCGAATGCTTGGGCGGCAGGGAATTATCCCGAAACGCGACTCCACAGCCATTGTGCGCGGTTTGCGCTCGATCGAAAAGGAAATCAAAAAGGGAACCTTTCCGTACAAGTCTCAACTCGAAGACATCCATATGAATATCGAGGCGAGGCTTATAGAGCTTATCGGTCCGGTTGGGGGGAAATTGCACACGTGCCGCAGCCGCAACGACCAGGTTGCGACGGATTTACGCATGTGGCTGCGCGACGAGATCGATGCGGCCCGATCCGAAATATCCGCCCTTATCGACGCTTTGACCGACCGTGCGGAAGAATATGCCGAAACGCCCATGCCTGGATACACGCACATGCAGCGAGCTCAGGCGGTTACTTTCGGCCACCACCTGCTCTCATGCGCGGCGATGTTCAAGCGAGACGACGAACGACTCGAACAATGCAGGCGCAGGACAAACGTGCTGCCGCTGGGAGCCGGTGCGCTGGCCGGCAGCACTTTGCCGCTTGACCCGGATTTCGTAGCGGAAGAATTGGGCTTTGATGCGGTGTTCGACAACTCGATCGACGCCGTGAGCGACCGGGACTTTGTTGCCGAATTTATTTTCACAGCGGCCTTGTGTCAGGTGCATCTCTCGCGTATGGCGGAGGGGTTGGTGCTCTGGTCTTCCAGCGAGTTCTCTTTTGTCGAGCTGCCGGAAAACTTCACCACCGGTTCGAGCATCATGCCTCAGAAACGCAACCCGGACAGCGCCGAGCTTATTCGAGGTAAATCGGGACGAATGGCCGGCAACCTGATTGCCGTGCTTACCGTGCTGAAAGGTTTGCCACCGGCATACAACCGCGACTTGCAGGAAGACAAGGAGCCGACGTTTGATACCGCCGATACATTGCGGTCGTCCCTCAGAGTTATGACTCATCTGGTACGCGGCCTGAAAGCGAATGAAACCGCCATGCGAGAGGCGCTTAGGGTCGGATACACGGAAGCCACCGACCTGGCGGAATACCTGGTGCGGAAAGAGATGCCGTTTCGTGAAGCGCACGAGGTGGTGGGGAGAATCGTTCGGCTTGCGGCGGACAGGAACCTCAAGCTCGATGAGTTGCAGATCGAAGACTACCGCGCATTGAGCGGTTTATTCGATGCCGATCTTTTCGACGCGCTCGATCCTGTAAAATCGCTCCGAGCTCACCGCAGTCATGGCGGGCCGGGTACGGTTAAAAAACAATTACGCAAGTTGAGACGGCGCAAGAAAAAGTCATGAGGACACATAGCTTTCTTTTATCGATAACGCTGTTGCTTGCGATTGCGGCGGCTTGCGGCGTCAAGTCGTCCCCGCAACCGCCGCTCGGCGGAACGCCGTCTCAGGTGCAACATCTGGAAGCAAAACCCAGGGAGAATGGTATTTTGTTAACTTGGGAAATAGCAGAGACATCGCCCGAGTTGAAATTCACAACTGCGGTCGCCTTCGAAATAGGAAGAGGATCTAAAGTGACCGAAAATTCGATATGGAGTGATTACGAAGTGGTTGGAACGACGGCCATGCCGACTTCGGGTAATCTTGTGAAATGGCGCGACGAGAAGATCGAATCCGGCATCCAATATCGGTACCGCGTTTGCGCCATAGACTCGGGCGGACATCGCAGTCCATACTCGAAGATTGTCTCGACGAGATGGGAACAGCCTCCGGGCGCGCCTATCGAGTTCGCGGCAGAACCGGGTGATAGGGCCGTAAACATGAGGTGGACTCCACCCGCCGAGGGGCCGGAAGTAGAGGGATATTTCGTTTATCGGGCAACGGGGGATAAAGATTTCAGGCTCATCTCCCGGATGCCTGCGCCGAATCCGGCTTATTTTGATGCAGGTCTGGAAAACGGGATCACTTACCGGTATGTGGTAAGAGCGGCGCGCGCCGCCGGAACCATCCTGGTGGAAGGCCCTGCATCGGAAGTACTCGAAGTCGTTCCTGCGGATCGCATCGCTCCGCAAGTGCCGGTGGGAGTGGGAGCGTTCATAAGGACTGGAGGGGTTAAGGTTCTTTGGTGGCCCAATAACGAAGATGACCTCGAAGGTTACCACATTTACCGCAGGCACAAGCGCAAAACGGAACGACTTACGGATTCACCGATCAAAACAAACGAATACACGGACACCACCGCGGTTCGCAGGCAACATTACCGATATACCGTTACCGCCGTGGACGATGCAGGCAACGAAAGCCCGCATTCCGAAACCGCGAAGGCGTTCGTTAAATAATACCGATGGAAACCTCAAATGAACTATTTCGAGCTTAAAGACGGCGAACTATACTGTGAAGAAGTACCACTGGCTCGTATAGCCGAAGAGGCTGGTACTCCTGCATACATTTACAGCAAACGCACGCTCGAGAGGCATTTCCGGGCCTTCGACGAACCATTTGCCGGAACCGATCATATAACTTGTTACAGCGTTAAGGCCAACTCGAACCTGGCCATTCTCAAGCTTTTCGCCGACATGGGCTCGGGTTTTGACATAGTATCGGGCGGCGAGCTTTACCGCGTTCTCAAAGCTTGCGGGGAGGCGGGTAAAGTCGTTTATTCGGGAGTGGGCAAAACGCGAAGCGAAATAGAAGCGGCCCTACATGCGGGCATTATGATGTTCAGTATCGAGAGTTTCCAGGAACTCGAGGAAATAGACCGGATGGCGGCTGCTGTGGGCAAGCGTGCGCCCATGGCGTTGCGCATAAATCCCGACGTGGATCCTCAAACGCATCCCTATATAACGACGGGCATGCGAAAGAACAAGTTCGGCATCGATATTTCCCTCGCACTTGACGGTTTCCGTCGAGCGCGTACGCTGTCGCATGTCGAACCGGTGGGCGTTACATGCCACATAGGCAGTCAGTTGACTGATACATCGCCTTTTGTCGACAGCCTGATTAAGCTTAAAGCTCTTGTGGAAAAGCTGCGCGATGATGGGTTTGACATACGCTACCTCGACCTCGGCGGTGGGCTGGGAATAACATATTCCGACGAGCAACCGCCTAATCCCGGCGAATACGCCGATGTGCTTTGCGCCGAAGTGAAGGATACCGATATAACTCTGGTGTTGGAACCCGGCAGGGTCATCGTCGGAAACGCCGGCATACTGCTCGTGCAAGTGCTCTACACAAAGGACATGCCCGAGAAACATTTTGTGATAGTAAACGGCGGCATGAATGACCTTATAAGACCCAGCCTATACGGCGCATATCATGAAATACGGGCGGTAGTCCCTAAATCGAGCGACGAACGAAAGGCGGATATCGTCGGGCCGATATGCGAGTCGAGCGATTTTTTCGTCAAGGACAGGCTCATACCCGATTTTGCGCCCGGCGATCTTGTTGCGATTATGAGCGCCGGCGCTTACAGCTTCACAATGGCATCTAACTACAACTCGAGGCCGCGACCGCCGGAAGTGTTGGTTGACGGATCGACATACACTATAGTGAGACGCCGTGAGACTTATGATGATATGTTGGCGCCGGAGCAGGCGCCGGAGTGATAATGATTATCGAGTTCACAAAGATGCACGGCGCCCGTAATGATTTTGTGGTCATAGATGACCGTAGGGACAAGCTCGAAATTACGCCGGAACTCGCCGTGACGTTGCTTGATCGTCGCGCGGGGGTCGGTGGCGATCAACTGCTTCTGATTCGAGACTCGAAGGAAGCGGACTTTGAAATGCTGATATACAACGCCGACGGTTCGGAGGTCGAGATGTGCGGTAACGGCATACGCTGCGCCGCCCTCTTCGCCAAAAGGCTCGGCATAACCGACCGTAACGAAATGACCGTTAAAACTCTCGCAGGTATCATGCGCCCCGTTATCGAGGGTGATGTAGTGAGGGTTGATATGGGAAAGCCGGAGTTCAGCGCCGACTTGATCCCCGTGAACTTGCAGGGCGAGGTGTTCGACCATCCGCTCGAGTTGAACGGGGAGCGTTTCTTGATCTCCTGCGTCTCGATGGGTAACCCGCACTGTGTAATCGAGGTAGACGACCCGGATCGATTTGATGTCTCGAAATGGGGACCTATCATAGAACATCATACGCTTTTTCCGAACCGGATCAACGTCGAGTTCATAAGAGTGATGGACAGTGGAAACGTACGGATGAGGGTATGGGAACGCGGTTCGGGCGAGACTCTTGCTTGCGGTACCGGAGCTTGCGCCTGCGCGGTGGTTTGCGTGCGCAAAGGCTTGACCGATAACGAGGTCAACCTCCACCTTGACGGAGGCAAGCTTCTTGTGCAATGGTCTAATGAGGGCTCGGTCTCTTTAACAGGGCCGGCAAGTTTCGTATTTGAAGGTAAGATCGAAATAAACTAATCAAGGAGGTCTGGCATGGGGGTAAAAATACAAGGCAGCATCGTGGCGATTGTGACGCCTTTCAAAGACGGGAATTTTGACGAAACCGCATATCGCGACCTTATTGAGTGGCACATACAATCCGGCACGGACGCTATAGTGCCATGCGGCACGACGGGAGAAAGCGTAACGCTAAGTGTCGATGAGCATATACGCGTTATCGAGCTTTGCGTCGAGACGGTCGCCGGTCGTGTGCCCGTCATCGCAGGCTCCGGCGCCAACTCGACCGCCGAAGCGATAGAGCTTACCAAGGGCGCTGAAAAGGTCGGCGCGGACGCCTCCCTGCAGGTATCGCCTTACTACAACAAGCCTGTCCAGGACGGCCTCTATGAGCATTTCAAGCACATCGCGGAAAGCACAAGCCTGCCTATCGTCCTGTACAATATCCAAAGCCGTACCGGGGTAAATATACTGCCGGAGACCATGGCTCGGTTAGCTGAAATCGAGAATATCGTCGCTGTCAAGGAAGCATCGGGCTCGATAGTGCAGATGGCCGAAATTATCAATTTGTGTGGCGATAAGCTCGATGTCGTCAGCGGTGACGACCCGATGACTCTGCCACTTTTATCTATCGGCGGCAAAGGTGTCATCAGCGTTTCGGCGAATGTTGCACCGGTGGAGAATGCGAGCATGTGGGACGCGTGGTGCGATGGGAAATACGACGAAACCAGGGAAATATTTTACAAGTTACTACCGCTCAACCGCGCGCTTTTCGTCGAAACCAACCCCATTCCCGTGAAAGCGGCATTGCACCTGATGGGCAAGATCGGCCCGGAAATGAGGCTGCCCATGACGCCCCTGCGAGGCTCGAACCTCGAAAAGCTACGTAAAGCAATGGTCGAGTTCGGATTGCTGTCATGACGAAAGTAGCCGTTGCGGGCATATCGGGCAGAATGGGCGGCACCATCGCCCGGCTGATTAATGAGGCTGAGGATCTCGAGCTGGTCGGCGCGACCGAGACCGCCGATCACAATGCCATCGGCAAAACGCCACGGGAGGTCCTCGGCCTGGAGGACGCCCTTTTTCAGATTGAAAGCGATGTATCGAAGGCGTTGAAAGAAGCACGCGTTTTTATAGACTTCACTACTCCGGAGGCGAGCACCTCTGCGGTGGAAGTTTGTGCGAAACATAAAATCGCCTGTGTCGTCGGCACCACCGGCCTCGATAAAGCCCAGACGGACAGGCTCGGCAAAGCGGCGGAAAAAATCGCCGTCGTTTATGCACCGAATATGAGTCTTGGGGTGAATTTGTTGAAGAAGCTCATCGAGCAGACCACGGTTGCACTTGGGGAAGATTACGATATCGAGATAGTTGAAGCGCATCATAAGATGAAGGCCGACGCCCCGTCGGGCACGGCGCTTATGTTTGCAAAAACCGCAGCGGCAGCGCGGGGTTTGGATTCCGACACCGCCGTCGTTTACGGTCGGCATGGCCGGACCGGCGCACGGCCCAAAGATCAGATAGGCGTGATGACGCTCAGAGGCGGGGATATAGTAGGAGACCACACCGTGCTCTTCGCGGGACCCGGCGAGCGTATCGAGCTGTCGCATCGCGCGCATACTCGCGAAACATTCGCCCGTGGAGCGCTTCGCGCCGCGCGATGGGTCGCCGAAAAGCAAGCGGGACTTTACAGTATGGCCGACGTGCTCGGCCTGGCGTAATAATCGGCTGCCTATAACCGAACTTATTCCCCCGGCATGTAGAGACGGAAAGTTCTATCATATAAGACATATGGAGGATAAAATGAATGAAAAACCTGTAATCGTCAGCGCAGTGCGGACGCCGGTCGGTTGTTTTAACGGAGCGCTCAGCACTGTTAAAGCCACCAGGCTGGGTTCGATAACCATCGAAGAGGCGATCAAGCGAGCCGGTCTGGAGTCCGGCGATGTGGACGAGGTAATAATGGGATGCGTGCTTCCGGCCAATCTCGGCCAGGCGCCCGCCCGCCAGGCGGCTATTGGGGCCGGGTTGCCGGTGACGACGCCATGCACCACCGTCAACAAAATTTGCGGCTCCGGCCTGAAAACCGTTTGTATGGCTGCCCAGGCCATAAAGTGCGGCGACTCGGACATCGCCGTTGCGGGCGGCATGGAAAGCATGTCGGGCGCGCCTTATGCGTTGGAAAAGGCCCGCACCGGATACCGTATGGGCCACGACAAGATATACGACCTTATGGTAAAGGACGGCCTGTGGGATGTTTATAACGACATACATATGGGAGCTTGTGTGGACAAGGTCGCCGAGGATTATGGCATATCCAGGGAAGAGCAGGATGAATACGCGGCGGAGAGCTATCGCCGCTCCCTGAAAAGCATCGAGGACGGTCTATTCAAAGAAGAAATCATACCGGTCGAGGTGCCCGGCAGAAAAGGCGCCGTAACCGTCGTTGATACGGACGAGGAACCGGGGCGCGTTAACTTCGACAAAATGAAGAAGCTCAAAGGCGCTTTCAATCCCGATGGTACAATAACGGCGGCCAACGCTTCGAGTATAAACGACGGAGCAGGCGCCGTGGTGGTGATGAGTGCCGAGGAGGCCCAAAAGCGCAACATTAAACCCATGGTTCGCATATTGGGTCATGCGCAGGCTGCGCTGGAGCCGGCCAGGTTCGCCGTCGCGCCGGTCCCTGCAATGAAAAAGGTCTTCGAAAAAACAGGCCTCAAGCCTGAGGACATCGACATTTTCGAGTTGAACGAAGCTTTCAGCGCCCAGATAATGGCGTGCAACAAGGACCTGCCTTTGCCGATGGATCGAGTGAACCTTTTCGGCGGCGCAGTGAGTATCGGCCACCCGATAGGCGCTTCAGGAGCCAGGGTTCTGGTCACGCTGCTTTATGGCATGAAACGTATCGATGCGCGCCTGGGGCTTGCCACACTTTGTATTGGAGGCGGAGAAGGCATTGCAATGATCGTCGAGAAGGTGGATTAATCCGAGTTCGGTTAATTCTCCGCGACAACACTATTTACGAGGCCGCCGATCCCCTCGACGCGTATTTCGATGGTGTCTCCGACCTGCATGGGCCCGATTCCGCCGGGAGTTCCGGTGCTTATTATATCACCCGGCAGCAGCGTCATGATGTGCGATATGAAAGTGACCAGCTCGTCAACTCCGAATATGAGGTTTGAAGTTCGGCTGGACTGCTTTTGCTCTCCGTTAAGGTAGGCTTCAACCGCAAGGTCATCGGGAACAATATCGGTTACGATGCAGGGTCCGATGGGGCAGAAAGTGTCGAAGCCCTTACCGCGCGTGAACTGTATATCCTTTCGCTGCAGGTCTCGAGCCGTGACATCGTTGAGGCAGGTATAACCCAATACGTATTTTCGAGCGTCCTCCGGAGCTGTATTTTTTGCTTTTTTGCCGATGACTATCGCCATCTCCGCCTCGTAGTCCACCTGTGAACTCATGTGCGGATATATTATATCATCGCCGGGGCCCGCTATGGATGTCGAGGGCTTCATGAATATCATCGGATCATCGGGCAACGGCATTCCCAACTCTTCGGCATGGTCGCGGTAATTCAAACCCAGCGCCACGATCTTACTCGGCTCGATGGGCGCAATCAACCGGACGCCGTCGATACGATATACTTTCTTCGTCAAACCCCAGTCGCCGAGGAAGTCGCCGACGCCCTCGCGCACATGCTCCCCCTCCTCGTCCAGAACGCCCCATCTTTTCTTGCCTTTTCTCTCATATCTAACAATTTTCATCCCCGCCCTCCTCGCCGATTTATTCTACCACAAAATCGATTCTCGTAAACACACAGAGTCGCAATTCCTTTCGAAATGGTCGAGCCGCTTGAAATAGACCTTGATTATGTTAAAATCCATTACTTCCCGTAAGTTACTATGATCGGATTGAAAGAAATAGCAACCTCCGGTTCTCCGGGCATCGTAGCGCTGCTTGGTATGGGAACGGTGTTTTCGACACTGGTGATCCTTTACCTGCTAATGCACGTTATGGGGAGAATGGTACCCCGTCTAACCGCAACGCGTGACCGTAGCGTACCGGCTGAAATGGTCGCTCCGGAGACGAAACATGAAGCGAAATCGACGGATGAAGTCGAAATACCCGCCGTTATAACGCTCGCGCTGGCGCGTCATCGCACTTCAAGGGCAAAACCGTATTCTGAAGAATCGAAGACCGCCGACCCATGGAAAATGGCCGGTCGATTGCAAGGTTTAAGAAAAAGGTAATTCCGAAAGGTAATTATTAGGAATGGCTAAATACGAAATTTCGATCAACGGAAAAATATATTATGAAGTAGAGATTATCTCCGACGACGGTCACCGCGCCGTTGTGAAGGTTGACGGCATCGAATACGAAGTCGAGGCGCGAAAAGTTACAACTGTCCCGGTACCCAATCCGAATGCTCCCGTACAAATTTCACCGCCCGCCGGCATGAATCCGGGGATCCGGACGCCTTCGCCGCCGGCAAGCATTGCCGCAAGTCCGAAGAAGGCCGTAGCGACGAATGCGGGCGACCTGAATATATGCGCACCTATGCCGGGCGTAGTGCTTGGGGTTATGGTTTCAGTCGGACAGCGAGTAAAGCCCGGAGAGCCGGTAATCCTGATCGAAGCGATGAAGATGGAAAACGAAATCAAAAGCGACATCGAGGGAACGATAAAGGAAATCCTTGTTTCAAAGGGAGATACGGTTCAGGAACAAGATGTGCTCCTGGTGTTGGAGGAATAATTCGTGGAAAGCTTCTGGCGTATCTTCCAGATAACAGGACTGGCGGGCATTACATTCGGCAACGTGCTGATGGACCTTGTCGGGATATTGTTCATTTACATTGCCATAAAGAAGCATTACGAGCCGCTGTTACTGATCCCCATAGGTTTCGGAATAATTCTCGGCAACGTGCCCCCGATAATCATATCGGGCGATTATGTCTTTTACACATCGGTAGCCAACCCCAACAGCCAGATGTACTACCTTTATTACGGCGTGCTTAAGGGAATATACCCACCGCTTATTTTCCTGGGAATAGGCGCTCTTACGGACTTCAGCTATTTAATATCAAACCCGAAGCTCATCCTGCTCGGCGCGGCGGCGCAGTTCGGTATTTTCGTAACATATTTCGGCGCGCTGGAGCTTGGATTCGCACCGAGGTTTGCAGGCAGCATAGGCATAATAGGCGGCGCGGACGGCCCGACGGCCATATTCCTATCAAGTATGCTGGCGCCCGAACTTATCGCACCCATTGCCATCGCAGCATACAGCTACATGGCCCTGGTGCCGGTTATCCAGCCCCCAATTATGAAGCTCCTAACCACCCGTAAGGAACGACTTATCCGAATGAAGGTTCCGAGACACGTATCGAAATTGGAAAGGATAATCTTTCCCGTTATTACCTTTATCGTCTGCACGATGCTTGCTCCCGGGTCTTCAATACTTCTTGGAATGCTCATGTTCGGCAACCTTTTACGCGAATCGGGAGTTACCGAACGGCTCGCACAAACCGCGCGCACAAGCTTCGTCGATATAGTCACCATTCTTATCGGGGTTTCCGTGGGGTGCAGCGCAAGCGCCGAGACGTTCCTGAAACCGGATTCCATGAAGATATTTGCGCTTGGAGCCTTCAGTTTCGGGATAGCGACTGCTTCGGGTGTGATTTTTGCCAAGATAATAAACTTATTCAGCCGCGAGAAATTAAACCCGCTAATAGGCGCAGCGGGAGTCAGTGCGGTACCGGATTCGGCTCGCGTCGCGCAAATGGTGGGCAACCAGGAAGACCCGACGAACTTCCTGCTTATGCATGCCATGGGCCCCAACGTCGCAGGAGTCATCGGATCGGCAATCGCAGCGGGAGTTTTATGGGCGGTGCTCGCTTAAAAAAGGAAACAAGAATGCTCAAAACAAAGTTTATAAAAAAAGGCGAAGACATCATCGACAGACGTCTTGACGACAAGGAAATACACCTTCTTTTTAAATCCAAGCTAATGGAAGGAATCATTATCGAACTCGAACCCATGAGCGGATTTGAAAAGACTTACAAGCATAAGGGCGAAGAAGCGCACATGGTACTGGAAGGTGAAATCGAATTCACAATCGGCGATGAGACTTTCCTGTGCCAGGAGGGAGATATCCTATGGCACCGCAGCGACATCCCGCACACCATACGCAACCCCGGGATGGCTCATGCCGTATACCTGACCATACTATCTCCACCATCCATTATTTAACACCGTTTCGAATTCTTATTGTAATTGATCTAGTGTCATATCATTCGTCAAATGACGGATGTAGGGGCATGGTATGGATGGTGTCTCAAAATCGTTCCGTAGGGGCGACCGGCCGGTCGCCCCTACGCTGCTTTATAACCCGCCGCTCTCCTCCTGAGAGATAAAACCAGGACGGAAAGCAATAGAACAGCCAACATTAAAAGTACGACATCCGACAATGTCGGTATCAGCGGCTTCGGCGGCACGAAGTCCGCAACGTAAATTTGTTGATAACCCGTGGCATCTTGTTTATAATAAGTAAACTTTGTGCCGTCCGGCGACCAACGCGGCCTGAAATGATTGAACGAGTCTGACGTTACTGGAAATTCCTGTGCATCGGCAATCCTTATATGGTAAATATTTTGATCTGTCGGATTAGTCTTTTGTCTGGAATAGCAAACATATTGGCCGTTTGGAGAAATTCGCGGTACTTGAATTGAAAAAGGAGCATTTGATAACTGCGTCTCCGCACCTCCAGAAGATGAAACTTGAAATAATTGAGTTGCCGGAGATATAAACCTAGTGAAAACAAAGAATGTGCCATCCTTTGAAAGGTGAGGACCCCCATGACCACCATCTTCCGTTGTGACTTTAATGTCCGGCTCCCCCGAAACTGGAACTTTGTAGATATGTGAATAGCCGCTCACAGGATCCAATCTGTTGTAATAAATATACTGGCTGTCATTAGTCCAGTGCGGTTCGCTGTGATTGTAAGAATCTGACGTTAATGCAGTCTCCGGCCCGCCGGAGGGAGAAACTTTATATATTTGTCTGTACCCCATTGTATCGTCATTACTGAATGCAATCCAGTTCCCATCCGGCGACCACTCGGGGTACTGCTTCAAATCCCCCACCCATGTAACACTCGATGTCAACGCCACCTCAGCCCCGCCGCCGGAAGGAACCTTGTAAACCTGCCCATAGGTCGTTGCATCCGTTTTCATGTAAACAATCCAGTTCCCATCGGGCGACCAGTTTACACCGCCGTGACCATAAGAATCGTTCGTTAGTTGGATTTCTGATCCTCCAGACGCGGAAATCTTGTAAATTTGACTCCAACCGGTAGCGTCCGTCTTCGAGTAGACAATCCAGTTCCCGTCTGGACTCCACTTAGGCCCACCCTTGTGGTAATTGTCAAACGTCAGCGCCGTCTCGGCAGCGTGGGCACTCACGGTTCCCACCAAAACCACCAACACGACAACACATACCGTTATAATTTTCTTAATCATAATACACCCCCTTAAAACACTATTCCCACGATCCTCTATCTTATCACAGCAGCAGTGTCCTTGTCAAGGCTTTTCTAATCATACGAAAGGCGGAATACCGCGAACTTGCCTCACCTTTACGTGGAGTTCGGACTGCCTTATATTATTACAATGCGATATTGGAGAAATTCGATGGAGAACATGGAAGGAGTCTAGCATGGCAAATATTGAGAATTCATTAAACGCCACGGTGACGGTGGAGCCCGAACCGCTGCATCCTTTACCTCATACGCAATACGGTCATTTCATCGAGCATCTGGGGATGTGCATCAAAGGCGGTATATGGGCGGAGGGCGAATCCGAGGACATGTTCCTGGGCGGCGTCCGCCGCGAGTTGGTGGAAGCCATGAAATCCATAAACCCGGCTTTGATAAGGTATCCGGGCGGTTGCTTTGCAGACGGCTACCATTGGCAGGACGGTATCGGCCCGAGAGACGCCAGACCCATGCGCAAGAACCGGGCATGGGCGAAAATGGGGCGGCGCCACGGGCCGGTCGAAGATAATCGTTTCGGCACGGATGAGTTTCTGCAGCTTTGCGATGCGGTAGGCGCCGAGTCTCAGATCACGGTCAATGTAGGTTCCGGCACGGCGGAGGAAGCGGCGGCCTGGGTCGAGTATTGCAACGGGCCTGCGGACTCCGGGTGGGGCAAGGTTCGTGCTGAAAACGGGCGCCGGGAACCGTACAATGTCAAGTACTGGTACGTCGGGAATGAAATCTTCGGCATACACGAAATCGGGCATCAGAAACCCACAATATATATAAACACTTTCAAGGAGTACGCCCGTGCGATGAGGAAAGTTGACCCTGATATCAAGCTCATCGCGTGCGGAAATATTCTTCCGGGCCGTATGGGTAAAAGCATTAATCGAGCGGTTTTAACCGGCGCAGGACGGGAAATGGATTACCTGTCCATTCACCATTATGCTCCAAACCTATTCAGTTTAAAGAAGATTCTCCAATTCGATATCGCCCGCAGGAAGGGCAGCAACTCCCCGAGTATTTACTATGATATTATCGGTTCCTATCAAATGATAAAGGATTTCGTGGAACGGAGCTTGCGGGACGTCAGAAGTTACTCGCCATCCGAAAAGCGGGTTCCGCTTTGCTTTGACGAATGGAACCTATGGATATATTTTTACGGCGATACAATTATATCCAATTACAACCTCCGGGACGGGCTATGGGTCGCGACCATGCTGAATTATTTCCACAGCGTCGCCCCCGAAATGCCGCTGACCAATATCGCGCAGATGGTTAATTGCATCGGTATTATCAACTCCACGCACAAGGGGACGTTCCTTACTCCGTCGGCCCTTGTGTATAAGCTCTACACCGAGCACGCCGGTGAGAGCTTCCTGTCCGGTTCGGTAGAAGTTACCGCCATCCCGCATAAAACCGAGCTGCCGGCGCTGGATATATCGGCCACCCGAACCGACGGCAAGGTGGCTCTGTTTATGGTTAACAGGCATTATAACGCCGAGATAGTCGCCGATTGCAGTTTGAACGGCCTGGCCGTTTCGCCCGAAGCAAAACGCATCGAGATGCACCATCCAAACCTCGTTCAATACAACACTTTCGATAATCCCAAAGCAGTGCAATTAAAGGAGTCCGACGAAACCCTGTCCGTCGCCAAGGAAGGAGCCGGCAGCCGTTTTCAGTTAAGCCTGCCTCCTCACTCGCTCACGTGTCTCAAGCTTGACGTAAGCAGCTTATAAGGGGGGATTCGATGTCCGACCGAACCTGTGCCCTACCCGGCGCCTTGGCGCTTCATTTGACCGAGGCATGCAACTTGCGTTGCAAAATGTGCTATGAGTGGGGAGAAACGGGTGTCTATTCCACTGCCGAGAAGAGAAAAAAACCGGCCACGCTTGACCACGAGCTGGTGAAACGCATAATAAGCGAATTGGCGCCGCGTAAACCCTTTTACAGCCTCTTCGGCGGGGAACCTCTCATGTACCCCCATCTCGAGGAGGTGATCGTCGCGATAAAAGAGGCGGGATCGATAGTTGACACTCCGACCAACGGCACGCTTCTCGCCGAACACGCCCGAATGCTCGTGCAAACGGGCTTTGATATGGTTCGAGTGTCAATCGACGGCCCCCGTGAAATAAACGACTTACAACGCGGCGCCAACAGCTTCGACAAGGCCATGGGCGGTATCGAAACCCTTCACGAGGAGAAGCAAAAGGCTTCGAAGTTCACTCCCAATATCGGCATCATCTACACCGTGACTCCCGAAAATCACCTATCCGTCGAACAGTTCTTTCTCAAGGATCTCAACCTCGATGCCGTCGGTATGGTCACAATCCAGATGCAGAACTTCCTGACCGATAAAATGGGGAAAGCTTATGCGCGGATGCTCGAGTCCGAGTTCGGAATCACCGGCGATCGCTACTGGCGGGCAATGCTTCGATCACCCGAAGATTTCAGCGAAATGGACACTGTCGAGTTGGCGCGCCAGGTGGAAACGGTTACCAGGCGTCTTAAAGAACTGGGGAAGTTGCTTATATTCCTGCCCCGCTCATTCTCCTCCGAGAATATTTCCGCATACCTTGGAGCGAAATGGGATAAGATGCCCGAAAAATATAGCAGATGCCCGGTTCCCTGGACGGGCGTCGATATTACCGCCGGCGGAAACATGGCTCCATGCCATGTATTTTACGATTTTGTTATGGGGAACCTGTACGACCACAGCTTTGAAGAGGTATGGAACGGGGAGAAGTTTCAGTCATACCGTGAATATATGAAACGACACGGGCTGATGTCCATCTGCCACGGATGCTGCATTCTTTACCTGGTGGGTAGTTAACGCGGGAAAAAACATGGAGAGAGTTATGAATACTCGATTGCTGGAGTCGAATGAAGTTATCCGCAACACTGTTTTCAATCTCGAAGTGATCGAAGCGCAACGCGCGACTCTGCTGTTCAAAACCAGGAGCTTTACCGGATTCAAGGCGTTCGGAACTCATGTGGACGAAAGTGTGCGGGACAGGGCCGAACAGTCGCTGAACAATCATCAGGTCGAAGGGCGGCTTCGTATCGACGTGCTGACCGACTCGATGATACGCATCCGGTACGCGGAAGGAAAAAGCGTCCCCGAGAACGACACCGCAATGGTCGTCGGGTCTTTTAACGGACCGTCGAAAGCGGAGACGCAAATTAAGGAAGATCGGGTTGTGTACGAAACCGGTTCGGTGCGAATTATTGTGCATCTCATACCTTTCTATCTGGTAATACGAACACTCGAAAACGATAGAATCTGCGGCATAAGCGGCCCGGAGCAGAACAACTTCAGCCAGTGGGATTCGTACAATACGGGCGTTTGCCACAGCATAATCGACGGAACGCCCATCGCTGTCGAGAGCTTCGATCTGGCCCCGCATGAGGCGATTTACGGTTTCGGAGAGAAATTCATGAGGTTGAATAACGTCGGCCGGACAATCAACCTCAATATGCAGGAACCCTTTGGAACCAACTCGACGCGCACATATAAAAACATCCCCTTCTTCGTAAGCACTAAAGGTTACGGCGTCTTTTTCAACCATTCGAGCCGAATGACATGCTGGGCCGGCAGCATGAGCGCCGTCGACCTCCAGGTCGCGGCCGAGGACGATTTTATCGATTATTACGTCATGACGGGCGGCATAAAAGAAGTACTGTCGCAGTACACGGACATAACCGGCAAGGGTTCCGTCCCGCCGCTATGGTCCTTCGGGTATTGGCAAAGCAAAATTTCGTACAAATCCGCCGACGAGGCGCTTGATGTAGCTCGAAAATTGCGAGAAGCCGAAATACCGTGCGACGTCATTCATCTGGATACCAACTGGTTTAAGGAGGATTGGTACTGCAATCTCGAGTTCAGCGAAGAGCGTTTCCCCGACCCGAAAAAATTCTTCGAGGAAATGACCGAAATGGGGTTCAAGGTATCGTTATGGCAGCTTCCATACATTCCCGAAGGATCGGCTCTGTTCGATGAGTTGAAAGCCGTGGGCGGTTTCGTGAAAAACAAAGACGGCGAGGATTACAACGTCGGCATTTGCATGACGCCGGGCTGGAGCGGCTTTGTCGGGTGCATCGACTACACCAACCCCAAGGCGGTTGAAGTTCATCAGAAGTGGTTCCGCAAGCTGTTCGACCTGGGCGCAAAAGTTATCAAGGTCGATTTCGGAGAAGAGGCCCCCATCGATGGAGTTTATCACGACGGCACGCCCGGGCATCAGGCGCATAACCTGTATCCGCTGCTTTATAACAAGGCGGTCTTCGAGGTCACAAAAAACGCCACGGGCGAGGGTATTATATGGGCGCGCTCCGCATGGGCAGGGTCTCAACGTTACCCGCTTCACTGGGGCGGCGACAACAGTCCACACTTTTCGAACATTATCCCTCAGATAGAAAGCGGGCTGTCGTTCGGGTTGAGCGGCTTCCAGTTCTGGAGCCAGGACATCGGCGGGTTTATGGGCCCGACTTACGACATGCTTCTGATACGCTGGATGCAGGTCGGGCTGTTTTTATCGCATGCCCGTATTCACGGCGTCGGGAACCGGGAGCTTTACAAATTCGAGCCGGAAACGATACGCATCTGCCGCGATTACTTGCGCTTGCGGTATCGGCTTCTACCATATATCTACGGCTCCGCTATCGACTGCGTCGAGCGGTCGTTGCCTATGGCGCGGGCACTGGTCGTCGAGTTCCAGAACGATCCTAACGTATGGAACATCGGCAATGAATATATGTTTGGAGACTCGCTGCTCGTGGCGCCTATTACCGATAAAAGCAACCGCCGGGCGATATATTTGCCTGAAGGCGTCTGGACGGACTGGTGGACGGGCGAGCGCCTTTCGGGTGGGCGATGGATAAACGTGGAAGTGGATATGGAAACCATGCCGCTTTATATCCGTGAGGGCGGTATCATACCGATGGGGCCTATCATGAATTACGTGGGCGAGATTAAAACAGATGAAATACAATTGCGGATAGCATTGTTCGATGGCGACGGTAAATCAACGTTTGCGGTTCCGGTAAATGAAGAGAAGATACCTGTAGAATATATCGCCTCAAACGGCAAGCATACGGTAAAGATAGGCCGTAACGACATTGTATTCAAAATCGAAGCTTCAGGCGATAAAAACAAATCAATTGAAACAATCTATGTCTAATCGGCTCAATCAACCGGAGAGTCGTATCCATACGGGTCTGTAAAGATCCGAAGGACAAAAGGTAACTGCCCGATTTTTCAATTTTTCATTCATTTCTTGGGGAAATGTGGAATATCCGACATGTCCCGGATTCTTCATGTTGACCACATCGGGAAATATATCTATAATTTGCCTGCGTTGAAAATGATGTAGCCTATGGATGATCCAACTCTAATAAAACGACAACCCCGACTTCCCGGTTGGGTGAAAAAAACGGTTCCCGTGATCGTGAGCGCCCTGATTCTCTACTATTACTTCCGGGACATGGAATGGGTCAAATTTATGGAAGCCTGTTACCGGGCGGATCTATGGCTGGCCGTTTTCGCCATTGTAATTCCCCAGTTGATCTTCTGGTTTCTTGGATCACTCGTAGTTGAGAGGTGCATGAATTGGTTCCACGGCCCCTTCCCGTTTTGGGGATACTTCTGGGTGCGCGGGGTGGTTTATATATTGATGTTTGTTAACACGGCTCTGGGGGGCGGTGGACTTTTACTTTATCAGCAACGTAGAGGCCGAATATCGTGGCGAAAGCTGATGGGGATACTTTTATTTCGATCCGGCGTAGGCATGGGATGGGGCATGATGTTCGTCTTGATACCGATCACCTTCGCA